>JBGFRY010000035.1:0-8449 GCA_041694845.1 Microcaldota archaeon | reverse complement strand
AATCGAAATATATTTAATTGTACAATAGATATGATAGTTTATGCTTGACGCAACTCTCTTGCCATTTGTACTATCATTTATAACAATATTTGTTATTATGAATCCATTTGCAAGTATTCTTCCTTTCATTACATTAACAAAAAACTGCAAAGATAGTGAAATGAGGTCAGTAGCAACAACTGCAGTTGTTATCGCAGGCATTATCGCGATCTTATTTATATTTGGCGGTTCAGCTATTCTTTCTTTTATGAGAATAACATTGAATGATCTAAAAGTTGCTGGAGGAATAATTCTTGGTTTAATGGGCTTAGAAAATGTTTTGGGTATTACTATAAGGAATGGAAAAAAATCGAAGAAGAGTGGTATGGAAGCTGCAGCTGTTTTAATAGCTACACCATTGTTGACTGGACCAGCATTGCTTTCAACGCTTCTTATGCTTGTTAGCGAGTATGGATTCTTTATTCCAGTTGTTTCTCTATTTGTCTCTCTTCTAGTTGCATGGCTTATACTAGTTAATGCCCTCTGGCTAAGAAAAATTACAGGAGAAAAAATAATTTTATTTATGTCAAAAGTAATAGGTCTAGTTCTTTTGGCGATGGCCATTTCGCTTATAAGAAGTGGTTTATCCTAACTCGTGGTTAGAATTATAATTCCTTCTAACTACTGTTTTTATTATGACAGATTTATTAGAAGACATCATTCGTAAGCATGCTCTAAAAAATGCATTTGATTTTGGTAAAGCTAGCGCGGAAGCAGTAGTTGGCAAAGTGGTCGCAGAATTACCA
Organism: Microcaldota archaeon; assembly: GCA_041694845.1. GTDB lineage: Archaea > Micrarchaeota > Micrarchaeia > Anstonellales > Bilamarchaeaceae > JBGFRY01. The sequence continues at coordinate 7,664 of JBGFRY010000035.1, read as the reverse complement.
GATGCAAAAAAAGATATGAAATTGGCGATGCAAAAAATAAGTGAGATAATTAATAAAGTAAACCTGTTGTCACATGACGTGCTTGAAAATGAACTAAAAAAATATACATTTATTGAAAAATCAAAAGAAGAGAAGAGAGAATTTGAAATACCAAATGCAGTTAATGGAAAGGTTATAACACGTTTTCCTCCAGAACCATCTGGTTATCTGCACATAGGGCATGCGAAAGCAGTATTTCTTGATTATGAAATTGCAAAACAATATAATGGAAAAATGATCCTGCGTTTTGATGATACTAATCCAGAAAAAGAATCGCAAGAATACGTAGATGCAATAAAAGAATGGTTAAAATGGCTTGGGATTAAATGGGATCAAGAGACATACACTTCAGATAATATCCCTAAAATTTATGAATATGCTAAAATCCTTGTTAAAAAAAATAAAGCTTATGTTTGTACTTGTAAACAAGAAGAGATAAGCAAAGGACGCGCAGAAAGTAAACCATGCATTTGTAGAGAATTGGATGCAGAAGAAAATCTCTCACGCTTGGCAAAGATGATAGAAGGTCAGTTTAAAGAAGGCGAAGCGATTTTGCGATTTAAAGGTGATCTCACAGCACTAAATACTGTAATGCGTGATCCCTCATTAATGCGCATAATTGATGCAGTGCATTATAGGCAAGGAAAAAAATATAATGCATGGCCTAATTATGATCTTGCAGTTGTAATTATGGATGCAATTGAAGAAATAACCCACCCAATGCGCACTAAAGAATACGAATTACGTGATGAAATCTATACTGCATTATTTTACGAGCTTGGTTTTAAGCGCCCTACACTTATAGAATTCTCGCGTCTGCAAATAAAAAATGCACCACTATCAAAGCGACTTATTACTCCTTTAATTAATGAAAAAAAAGTTGATGGTTGGGATGATCCAAGATTGCCAACACTTGCTGGTTTAAAGCGACGTGGGATAGTAGCAGAGGCTATTCGTGGTTTTGTCCTCTCATTTGGCTTATCAAAAGTTGAGAGCGAGCCAACGTATGAAGCGCTTTTAGCTGAGAATAGAAAACTTATAGATCCAATTGCAAAAAGATACTTTTTCGTTCATGACCCTATTAAAGTAAGAATCCTCGGTGCGCAGCCACAACTGACAAATATTAATTTGCATCCTACCAAGAACCTTGGGTATCGAGACATTGCAGTGAAAGATACGGTATTTATCAGCAAAGATGATGCAGAGCAGTTAAAAGAAAAGGAAGTTTTTAGGCTAAAAGATCTTTACAATGTAATAGTAAGAGAAAAAGTAGATGTTTTAACTGTTGAATTCTATAATGCAAGTAACATAGAGAGCAATAGAAGTAGTGAAAAAATGCCTAAGAAAAAACTGCAATGGGTAAGCGAAGAACATGTAGACTGTGAGATAGTGATTCCATTAGATCTACTAGATGAAAAAAATAATTTTAATGAAAAAAGTTTAAAAATCATTAAAGGTTATTGTGAAAATAACTGTGAACAGTTAGAGGAAGGAAAGATAATACAATTTGAAAGATTTGGTTTTTGCAAGTTGGATAGAAAAGACCATGAAAAAAGAAAAATCACTTTTATATATACGTGTTAGTTTTTAGCATTTTGTTATTTTATTTCTAGTGTCGTAAAACGACTTATTTTTAATTCCTTACATAAAATTAAAGTAGCGCACTATTTTTAGTTGTGAATATTGTAAGATGGGATTTCATGTCAGTAACAAAGATTAAAAAAAGAGATGGAAAAATTGTTGATTTTGATAAGCAAAAAATAGTAAATGCTATATTTAAGGCTGCACAGGCAGTTGGTGGAAGTGATCGAGAAGAAGCAGAATGTGTTGCAGACTTAGTTGTTCAGTATATTAATAAAAACTTTAAAGATAACGAAATTCCAACTGTTGAGGATATCCAAGACCTTGTAGAGAAAGCACTTATCGAAAGAGACCATGCCAAAACTGCAAAAGCCTACATTATTTATCGTCATAAAAAAAATATAGAACGAGAAATGAAAAATATTTTGGGTGTTCGCGACGATCTTAAACTTTCTCTTAATGCGATTCAAGTGCTTGAGAGACGATATCTACATAAGGATGAAAACGGTAAGGTAATTGAGAGTTCAGGTCAACTTTTTAGAAGGGTTGCGCAATATATAGCTTCTGGGGAGAAAAAATTTGGTGCTGATGAAGAAACTGTAAACTATTATAGAGATGCATTTTACGAAATAATAACATCTTTTGAGTTCTTGCCAAACTCTCCTACCCTTATGAACGCAGGTACAGAACTTGGACAGTTATCAGCATGTTTTGTTATAGGAATACCTGATGATATAGAAGGAATATTTGAAGCAGTAAAATATACAGCAGTGATTCACAAAACAGGTGGTGGAACTGGGTTCGCATTTTCCTATCTCCGTCCAAAAGGAGATTTTGTAAAGAGCACAGCAGGTGTAGCATCAGGTCCTCTATCTTTTATGACTGCTTTTGACAATGCAACAAATGTTATAAAGCAAGGAGGTAAGAGACGCGGGGCAAATATGGGTGTTCTTCATATTTGGCATCCAGATATAGAAGAGTTTATTACTGCAAAACAGACACCAGGTGTTCTTGAAAATTTTAATATAAGTGTTGGTGTTGACAATAAGTTCATGAAAGCAGTAGAAGAAGATGGAGAATACGATCTTATAAATCCACGAAACGGAAAACAAGTAAGAACAGTAAAAGCAAGAAGCTTATTCAAGTTGATAGCGTATAGCGCATGGAAATCTGGAGAACCAGGGATGCTATTTATGGATACAATAAACAAATTAAATCCAACTCCAAAATTCCCGATAAATGCAACGAACCCTTGTGGTGAAGTTCCAGCGCCAGATTTTGAATCGTGCAATTTAGGTTCAATCAATCTTGCAAAATTCGTTGATATTGATTGGGGTAAAACTCCTTGGAAGAAAAAAATAAAATGGCAGAGACTTAGTTATGTTGTCCGCTTAGCAATGCAATTTCTTGATAATGTTATTGAACTTAACAAATACCCTATAGACAAGATTCGTGAAATGACTCTGCATCATAGAAGAATTGGTCTAGGTGTTATGGGATTTGCAAAAATGCTTACAAAGATAGGAATCCGCTATGATAGCGACGAAGCACTTGTAGTTGCAGATGAAGTAATGAAATTTATTACAGAAGAAGCAAGGAAAATGAGTCATGAACTTGGCAGAGCACGCGGTTCTTTTCCAGGATTTAAAGATAGTACATTGTCAAATAAATATGATGCAATGCGCAATGCCACTGTAACTTCTATAGCACCAACTGGAACAATTTCTATGATTGCAAATACTTCTAGTGGTATAGAACCGTTATTTGCACTTGCCTACATAAAAACAGTTATGGATGGAACAAAGCTCTATTATTCAGACGAAGTGTTTGAGCACATTCTAAAAGTTCGTGGTATCTACGAACCAGAATTAATGCAAAAAATAATTGATGGGGGAACCATTCAAAGTCTAGAAGATATACCAAAAGAAATTCAAAATGTATTTGTAATATCTTACGATATAAAAACAGAATTTCATGTAAAGATGCAAGCAGCATTCCAGAGGTATACTGATTTGGCTGTAAGCAAAACAATAAATCTACCAAATGATGCAACAGTAGAGGATGTTGAGAATGCATATTTGCTTGCCTGGAAATTAGGTTGTAAAGGAATTACAGTTTATAGAGATGCAAGTCGTAGTGAGCAAGTACTAACAATTGCAAAAAAATCAACTACTACTGGACCAGTATGGTCCAGACCTGATCAGGAGAATGGTCCCTCTTCGTAATTTAGAAAATTAAATGGTGATAATTTGGGTCTACGTGAAGATATTAATAAAGCATTAGATGGCGCTGTAAAAAATTATCCCCGTCTAACTAAGATGCTAAAATTTTTAAGAAAAGATAAAGAAGTAAAGATGCTTCTAGAAATTTCAAACACAGTAGTTATGCACAGACTTGGCTATAATGATCATGGGCACGTGCATGGTTCGATTGTTGCTTTTAATGCAATGAAAGCAATTAATATTTGTTATAAAACTGGGATTATGCCATCTATTATAATAGAAGATAAGAAAGGAACAATTGAAGATGCATTAGAAATAATGATGATGGCAGGATTTCTTCATGATATTGGTAATGCGATAACTCGTGATCAGCACGAATTACATGGACTAGTGCGTGCAAAACCAATTATTGATAGATATTATATAGATAATGATTCAAAAAACGATAAAATTTGTGAGAGAAAAAAATGTCTTATCCTTGAAGCAGTTGGATGTCATATGGGTACGCTTACACCTAGTAGTCTAGAAGCAAGGATCCTGCCAATAGCAGATGCATGCGATATGGAGCAAGGTCGCGCACGCATCCCATATTTAGAAGGTAAAAAGGATATTCATAGTCTTTCTGCACTTGCAATAAAAATGGTTAGAATAAGGAAAGGAGAAAAGAAGCCATTAAAAATTTATGTTGAAATGGATAGTTCTGCAGGCATATTCCAAATTGAAGAGCTACTCATCAAAAAAATAAAAGTAGCGCAGATGGAAGAGTTAGTTGAAATATCTGCGAATATCTTGTCAAGGAATGAATTTATAAATTATTTCGTTTAGATGGTGATAGAGAGGTTTGATTTGGTGGTAGATAAAATGAAGATAACATTGAGCCTAATTAAAGCTGATGTTGGTGGTTGGCCAGGGCATTGTACTGTTCATCCAATGTTAATGGACAAGGGATGTGAATGTCTTGAAAAAGCAAAGAAAAAAGGCATGCTGATCGATTTCCATGTTACGCATTGTGGTGATGACCTTGAACTTATAATGACTCATACAAAAGGCGTTGATAGCAAAGAGATTCATGAGCTTGCATGGAATACTTTTATAAAATGTACTGAGGTGGCAAAAGAGCTTAAACTCTATGGTGCTGGTCAGGATCTTCTTGCAAATGCATTTTCAGGAAATGTCCGCGGCATTGGTCCAGGTGTTGCAGAGCTCGAGTTTGAAGAAAGAAAGAGTGAGGCAGTTGTTTGCTTTATGATGGATAAAACTGATCCAGGCGCATTTAATTTACCGATTTACAAAATGTTCGCTGATCCATTTAACACTGCAGGTCTTGTGATAGATCCAGCTGCACATAGCGGATTTAAGTTTGAAGTGTATGACGTTTACGATCATAACAAAGTTGTTCTTAATGTACCTGAAGAGCTTTATGATCTCCTCGCGATAATTGGTGGGAAATCACGATATATAATAAAACGTGTTTATCCGCGCAATGGAAACAAAGTACCTGAAAATGAAGCAGTTGCGTGTGTAAGTACAGAAAAACTTTCATTAATCGCTGGCGAGTATGTTGGCAAAGACGATCCTGTTGCTCTTGTCCGCTCGCAATCAGGATTACCTGCTCTTGGTGAGGTGTTGGAACCATTTGCGTTCCCACATCTTGTTGCTGGATGGATGAGGGGATCTCATTGTGGTCCAATGCTTCCAGTTGGTCTTGAAAATGCTACACCATCACGATTCGATGGCCCTCCGCGTGTTGTTGCACTTGGGTTCCAGCTCGCAAATGGAAAACTCATCGGCCCAGTTGATCTGTTCAGAGATATTGCATTTGATCGAGCAAGAAAAAAAGCATTAGCTGTTGCAGATTATATGAGAAGACATGGTCCATTCGAACCTCACAGACTGCCAGAAGCAGACATGGAGTATACAACGTTACCAAAGGTGCTAAACAAGCTAAAGGATAGGTTTGAGAAGATATAATTTCTGATGTTTGAATGAAAAAGCGAATTTCAATACTAAACTCAATCAATAAAAAAATCATTTTAGATATCGAAGTGGCAGACAATTTTTTCACTCGCTCATTTGGCTTGATGTTTCGCCCTTCGCTTGGTAGTAATAACGGTGTATTGTTTACCTTTAGCAAAGAAGATTACTATCTATTATGGATGCTGTTTACATTTATACCTCTTGAAGCCTTGTTCATCTCAAAGCATGGTAAGATCGTAGATATTATTAATTTAACCCCAAACGACCTAACGATTAAAACATCGTCGAAACCAGCAAAATACGTACTCGAAGTTAATAGAGGCTTTTCAAGAAAGAATTCCATAAAAATAGGGTCAAAAGTATATATTGATTAAATTCTATGTTTTTTACTTTTCGAGAAAAAAACATAGCTTTAAAAACATTTCGCAAATATATTATACTTCCTTCGTTGTTTCGAAGGATGTAAGTTTGCTCGGTTGGGTAAACCAGATAGAACGTGTGGTTTGGGAAAGCCCTAGAAATAGGCACCTTGCGTTTAATGTCTTGGCCTCTGCAATTGTTCCAGGGTCTTGTGGGTTGGTGCATGGGAATCGTGACGTCCTACATGGCTTAACTTAATTGCATTGCTTTTGACCTCCTACTCTACTATGTGTAATGTGCATTTGGAACAGGCTAACCGTGAGGGGTTGCTTGGTTAAATGTATGTTGTACGTGTGCGAGTTATCTGGACCCTATATACCCGGGCATGATTTAATTTTTCTAATTTTGTTTGATTTTTTTTATTTAATTTTTTTGCTTGATTCTAATATTTTTCTTATTAGTATACAGATGCATTTATATTATTTTAGTAAACCAATGCGATTTCAACACCATTACAGTATAATGAAAAACCTATAAAAACAGCATTTTTGCATTTTTTGGCTAGTTTTGCCAGCGTAACCAAGGTTACGCGTTCCATTTTTCCCAAATCACACTGTAGCGGTGAACCAATAGATTGTTTTGCGTTTAGAGCGTGCGAGTTTGGTTTACTGCTATGGTTTCTCTGGATATAATCTGGTATACTGGTATGAGGTTTATTATCGCAGTAATGCATTTTCCAATAATAGATGCAAGCCTACTTTTTTGGCAACTTATTTAAAAGGATTGATAACTTTCAGCCAAGGTATCGGACTAAAGTGATCGGTATTCTCAGTGACTATAGCATTGATATTGTTCTCTTCCATTGTTGCTGCCAACAAGGCATCAAAAAAATCTATTCTGAATCTTTCGCAGTATTCATTTGCTTTAATAATTGTGTTATTGTTGTAATATATTACTTCAAGATCTATTGAGAGATCTCTTATTACTTCGTTTATCTCGTGGCTTGGCAACTCAGTTTTATTTTGCAAAACATTAGAAAATTCAACTAAATTCTGTAGACTTAAAATGCCATTTCTATTCTCAATACACTCATTTATGATGTTGATTGCTGTTTCTTGTCTTTTCCGATCTTCTTTGTCTTTTGTATAAACGAGAATGTTAGTGTCGATAAGCATCTTTAAGTCGGTGTTCATAGAGTTCACTCCTTGTTTTATACCTTTTATACCCTATGTTTATCCCTTTTTTCATCCATTGAATAAGTCGTTTATGCGCAGCCTTTCTCTTCTCCTCTTTCCTTATCTCTTCAATGTAATGCGCTATAGCGTTCCAAACGAATTCACTTAATGAGCCTTTTTTACCGCCATATAACTGCTGCGCATAGTGGCGTATTTCAGTCTCCTTCTTGTCATCAACCGAGATCATAATATTTCCCATGATAATCACATTTATAGATATCTATAGAAATGTTTATATATGTATCTTTAA
>JBGFRY010000042.1:0-8920 GCA_041694845.1 Microcaldota archaeon | reverse complement strand
ATGCAAATGTTCATTTAGCGCTTTTTCATTTTTTTCCAGTTTGTATTCTATATGAGTATTTTTTATCTATAACAAATCAAGGAAACAGTATTGGGCCCGAGAGGAATTGAACCACTACTCTTTACCGTGTGAAGGTAACGTCTTAACCACTATCGTAACTCCCAAGATAGGAAACTCTGAACTTGGGGCTTACTTCGACTACGGGCCCTCAGCTATATTAAATATTTTTTTCTGTGATGTGGTTTTTTAATTACTGTGCTTTCGAATAAAAAAATACATACCAGATTATTACCATAAAAAACCGTAAAATGATACATTTAAATACTGTTCGTTGAGAGAGTATTATTATGATAAAATTAGCACGAAGACTATCTATCCAAGAAGTAATAAAGAGTAGTGGTTTTAGAAAATCAGAAGCAGGGCTGCTTGAAAAGGCAGTTGATGTTTTCAGCAGATTAGAAAGGATGGGTGTGGATAAACAATGCATGAGTATAGGTGGCTTCGCGACTAGATTATATGTTAACAGCAGTTACACTGGCAGGTTCTCTAGCGGTGAGCCGACTGATTTAGATGTCACTTTTGATGCAATACCTTATAAAATAAAAAAGCACTTTAAAGAAGATAGTTTAATTGACGTAGTAAGAACAGTGATGTCTAGCACACTCAAAAGAATAGAAGTATTAAGTGAGTTTAAAGTATATCACCTTAGGGAAGAGGAACGAAAAGGAGAGATGGGATTTCTAGACGATATGTGTCTTTTTAACGGCTACGTAGGTCCAATCGTAGTAAGGCAAGAGGACTTGCAATTGGCAAGATTATTGGATGTTTTCTTCCTAAGAGGTGACAAAAGAATAGATGGCACGCTGCGTGTTGCAGATCCTGGTTTCGTAATTGCAACTGCGATAAATCCAGCAGCGATCACACAAACACGTGCATGGAGGGTATTATTGGTGCTAGCTAGTATGAAAGAAGAGGAATTTAAAGAAGCAGTAGAGCGCTATGTAGATGTGATAAAAGCAAGTGGAATCGAAATTGCTGCGTTAGCTACTCCAATGCAGGTCTTAAAACAGAAAGGAACCACAAAGAGTTATACCTTTGGTGATCAGGTAATGGAGTTCATCTCGCAAGTAGAAAAAAGAATAGGAAAAACCCTAAGTGCTTAGAGGATTAGATAGAACAAGCCGTATTTAAGAATTTCTAATTAAACTAGTTTTATGGTAGACAGAATAATAGAAATTGATGGTAGCGAAGGCGAAGCTGGTGGCCAGGTTATCCGCACAGCGCTTACGCTTTCTGCAATAACAAAAAAACCAGTTCGTATTTTTAATATTCGCGCAAAGCGGCCAAAGCCAGGTTTGCAAGCACAGCATCTAACTGCAGTAAAAGCAGTAAGAAACATTTGTAGAGGGACAATTGAAGGTGCAGAGCTACTTAGTAAAGAGCTTACATTTACACCAGGAGAAATTATAGGTGGCAGATACGAATTTAATATAGGCACTGCAGGTTCTGTTGTATTGGTTGCGCAAACATTGCTCCCAATACTCCTCTTCGCAGAAAAAAAATCTGAATTAATAATAACTGGTGGAACGCATGTAATAAAATCTCCAAGCTATGATTATTTTGAAAAGATTTTTTTGCGAGCGATAAAAATCATGGGTGTTATGGTAGAATCCAAAATTATTAGAACTGGGTATTATCCGCGAGGCGGCGGGCAGATTGAAATTGTAATTGAACCATCAAAATTAATTGGTATTAGTGGATTGCCAAATGAAATGGAGATTCATACGATCATCCGTATTTCAAATATTCCTCTTTCTGTTGCTATACGAGAAAAAAAGGTATTTGTGCAAAACAATATTAACGATGTAAAAATAATAGAGGAAAATGCATTAGATGCTGGTAATGCATTGTTAGTATGGTGTGGATTAAATGGGGTATACGCATTAGGTGAAAAAGGAAAACGTGCAGAGATCGTTGCTCAAGAGGCAGTAGATCAGTTAAAAAAAGAAAACAATAATGTAGATAAATATTTGGCAGATCAGCTATTAATATATGCAGTATTAGCAGATGGGCAAACAACATTTAGAACAAGTGAAATAACAGAGCACTTCAAAACAAATGTGAATGTAATAAGTAAATTTATAAATAGAAAAATCACTTTAGAAGAAAACACCAAAACTATTGCTATTTATTAATTCTTATTTTTTCTTAAATAATTTTTTCACTGAAATGACTTTACCATTCTGAGATAGCTCTACCTTAAAATCATACGAAGCACTTGGAGAACTCCATAAAACTATCCACGATGATGTTCCTTCTGTTGTAGCAGTACCATATATGTCTTTATTATATGTAGTTACATACGCATGTACTTCTTCAGTACCTGCAAACATATGGGAAGCAATCAAAGCTTCTTCTGGGAAGACAAGATTGCATTGTGTTTCCTTGCAGACAGCACAATTTTTAGTAATATACTCTGGAGTTTTTGGCACAAAATTCTGCTCTGGATAATTATAGTATATATGAATTCTTTCAGGACAAGGAGATCCTTGCTTAACCGTAACTTTAGCTTTTATCTCATAGTACTGTTCATTTTTATCATTGAATTTTTCATTAGTAGTGATAATTACGATATCAGCACCTTGATATTTATTTTGCAGATCCTCTATTATAAAGGCCTTTGCATCAGATATCTGGATATTCTTTTTGAAAAACTCTACTACAGCCAGTAAGATAACAATAGCAACAAGAAGGATGATAATTATAGTGATTTCGTTTCGTCCAATTGCCATAAGAACATAATGGATTGTATGTTTTTTATAAGTTTGCTTAGCAGAGAATCCATCAACTTGTTGGTGGGATGAATATGGTAATGGTTTAGGTAGGTTCTTTCTCCTGGTTTTGGATATACCTCCCAATAGTTGCTGCTGAAACGTGGCCAGTACTGCCAACGTAATATGATGGGCTCCATACTCTTCCACCCCAGAATTCTTTCTTAAGCTCAGGAAATTCTCTGAAAAGCCTTAGCCCTAAGATTCCTTTAAAGAATTTGACGATATTTGAAGGTGCTTTTTGTGGAGGTGCTGAGAGAAAGAGATGGATGTAGTCAGGCTTAATCCTTAACTCTGCTATCCATACTCCCTTTTCCTTGGCAATCGCATGCATATTCTTTTCTATAAAGTCCATGTATTTTCCGGCCATAAACGGCTTTCTATATTTAGGGCACCAGACAAAATGGTAATTGATATTGAAAACTGATGTCCATGTTTTTCTTTCTCTGTTTACCTTATTCATAACATAAGTATCAATGCAAAGGTATTTAAAGCTTTCACCAAAATAGTAATATAAAATTAACCATTAAATGCAAGCTAATTTACGATGCAAAAACTAAAATTGTAATACTTAATAGAATAGTTTAACAATATACCAACTTGGTAAACGCCTACTTCAAGATTCTAACTAAGAAACATTTAGGGTTGAGCAAGAAAGAACTAATGGTGCTACTTGAGCAGAGAAAAGAAATTTCGAAGTATTGCGATGGTTTTCCTTCAGCATTAAGATAGTCTGCAAGAGACAAGGCAATATAGAGTTACAAAAGTTTGGTCAGAATAAAAGGAAGGAAACCAAAAATAAAACTTTCGTCAGTACGCTACGTCAAACACTCAGGACTTTAGGTGGAAGCAGAATATACTGAGTGCAAGCTCATGGTATGTACGCTCCTCCTAGATTTGAAAACTTAGGCTTCTGCGCACCATGAGTGTTTGTGAACAGTTGGTTGGCAATGACACTTCAGAAATGAGGGGCAGCCACGAAACCTATGGACTTGTCCATAGATAGTTCACTCTTTTTTAAGAAGTAGTATCGCTTCTGCGATATTTCCATCTGTCTTTTTTAGAGCATCTTCTGCAATTTCTTTAGAAACACCAGTTTGCTCTATAACTATATTAACATCTTCCTGACTCAAAACCTGCTCTTTTGTAACATCGCCAGTTACCTGAAAGCTTTTCTGACCACCCATAGTTACTTCTGTAACTAGTGGGTTTTTAATAATGAAGCGACCTTCATCTGTTTCGATGATTACCTGCTTTGCAGTTATATTTTTAGTATTTATGCCCATCTGTCGCATCATTTTTTCCATTTGTCTTGGATCGATTGAAGGCATGTACACAACCACCTAGATATCAGCCAAATCTCTCCTTTCTTTCACTTTTTCTTATTTCAACACGTCGCATACTTGCAATCTGCTTAAGTCTATTAAAAAGTCTAGAAACCAACTTACCGTACAACATCTCTTGCACTAGTTCATCATAAGTTACTGCTTCTGAATTTTTTTTCAATTCGTCAACAATAGCAGCCCGAAGAGACTTTGATGTATTCTCACTGATCTTACCATCTGTAACGCATACTACTTTAAGCCGTACATCTTCATTATCTTTTGTTTTTCTGTCAACCACCATATGGATAAGATCCTTTCCGCGGCGGGCGAATGTACGAATATATGATGATGAAACTTCATGACCAATAAGTTTGGTTGATAGATGATTACCTTTTACTTCTGCAATCCTAAAAAAAAGGGTGGTAAACGTTGCTGAATGGGACTTGCTACTTAGGAGTTCACCTAGACTTATTTTTATTACTCTATTAATAAATGAACTTTCATCTGTTGCAACAATTTCTCCAATTTCTTTATTTTCAAATATTGATGGTGCAATAATAGTATACCATTTTTTCAATTTCCATTTGTCTACTATTTTTGTTTTTTTGGTAACCATGATTTCACTCTTTTTTATTATTTGATCAATAGTGCTGCTTTTTCAGGATCATATCTCCAACCAGCAGGAAGTTTTCTTGTTTTAGTGTAATACTTTACAAGCCTTGCGATTTTAGATTCTACATGAGAGAGCTTAACTTTATTCTGAACATCTTTTTTACATATAGTGAGGTGAGCACGCATCTTAGCAGCTTTCTTCATAAGATTAAGTAAGTTCTCTGGGTAAATTGGTAAAAGGTTTTCATTCTTAAGAAAAGTCTCGAGTGAAACTCCAAGAGCGATGTTAACATTTGGTACGCCATATCTATCTCTTAAAAGAATTCCAATCTTTGATTGTTGGGCTCCTTCCTTAATCATTTTTCTGATAAGATCCTTTATCTCGTTAGAATCCCTAGAATACCATTTAGGCGCTACTCGTATCTTTTCTCTCTTCCGACCTGCTTTTCCTTTTTTTCGTGAATGCAACTTGGCCATGGAAAAATCCCTCTCATAGTTTTGAATTAATATAATTAGCTAATGCTTTTAGCGCTTTATATCTATGTGAGAGTGTGTTTTTTAATTCTATGCTTTGAGCAAACGTCTGAGTTTTTCCGTTTGGAATAAAAATTGAATCATAACCGAAACCATGTTCGCCTTTTGTTTCATACGAAATACTACCATCGCATTTTTCTAAAAATGTTCTTGTTGCAGTTTCATCATTAAATGCAATGCATGTCATGAATGCGGCACTTCTCTCTGATTTCCCTTTCATAATATCTAAAATTCCTACTGCACCTATCTTTTTGAAAACCCACCCAGAATACGTTCCAGGAAAACCATTAAGCACATTAATAAATAAGCCACTATCTTCAACAAAAACTGGTTTTTTTATTTTTGTATACGCTACTGCAAGCGCATTTAAAGCAATTTCTTCTAGATTATCTGAGCGGATTTCACGATATTCAAATAAAAAATGGATTACATCTATATTGTACCTAGCAAGGATCTCTTTCGCTTCTATGAACTTATCTCTGTTACTTGTTGCGAAATAAATTACTTTCATGATATCACACACTAAATATACAAAAATATTGAAAGCATTAATTTAAAATAATTGAGAACGAAAACGAATCTAGAGATGATTGAATGGATAATAACCAAAATGAAAAGCACGATGAAAAAGAAAAAATTAAGCAAAACGGTGTAAAGAATGATGTAGGAAATGCAAAACAAGAAACAATAACATCAGAGCAGAAAAAAGAAAATGAACGCTATGCTACTGTTGTAAAAGAATTGGAACAAGCAATTTTCAGTATAAAATTTTATCCTGTTGCAGTTAAAGATGAAGCAAAGGATAATGCAAAAGAAAAGATAAAGGAGATTTATGAAAAAGAGAATGAATCAATAAAGCAGCTTGTACTTTATATGATACATGAAGCGCTTTCTCAGACTTCAGAGTTAAAAATAATGCATAATTTTGAAAATTTTAAAAGAAAAAATCCTGCAGTAGAACCAGGGCAGTTACGCATTCAAGTTTATCGTGCAATATTCAATTATAACTTTTCTATAGAAGGATTAGCAGAATTAATTTATCTCCTAGGCGAACTTGGGAACGATAGTGCATCAAAAGTATTGACATACCATTTTTCCTTCTTGTGTTCTATAGAATCAGAATCCGCACGTATTCTGCGAAATGCAATAGTTAAGACACTGGGTGAATGCGAATCAATTTACGCATTAAAGAGTTTGTTAGAGTATGCTAAGAATACAGATGATGAACGATTGGTACATAGAATCGCAGCAGCATTAACTGAGTGGAGCGAAAAGCTAGAAACATTAAAGATTAGCAGGAAAGAAAAGGAGCAGTTACGCAGAGAGCTTGATAAAGTTTTCATGTTAGAGCTTGGTGATTCACATTATGGATGATGGCACCATTTTGTTTAAGACCTCTTACTATAGCAGAAAATGGCTATGCTGAAAAATGAAAAGTTTTCCAAGTATTAGGTAATACCGTAATTTGAAGAGTAATGTTTTTGCATCCTACAATAGCATCTTGTATCCTTGGAGCACTAGAAAAGAACACAATGAAGAGTATTGTTAATCCCCTTTTTACTGAGAAAGATTATGAAGAGTTATTCAGAAATCGGTACATCGTTTATGATCTTTTACGCTGTCATTTCATATGGTAGGACTCAGTAGTACTAGAAGGAAGAACAATAGTAATTCCCGCATAATTTAATAGATCAATTGCGTCTTGCACTGCGCAGGCTCTGTAAATAAACCTGAGATAAATAATTTAAGATAGCCTAGGAAAGGAATACGGCCAATTATCTTTCCTTTCAAGCGATCTTCAGAAATTGGTAGATTACCCATCTTTTTTGTATAATCAAAAACTTGTATGTCAAATATTGGGTTATTATCACCTTTAGTGAGGTAATATATCTCACCATTTACGTCAAGTTTAAACTTGGTGCGATGAACAATATCACCGATTAATGAATATATCTCTCCATAAGTTGGTTGGTAGACAATTATATCAAATGCTGTATTAATAGTGTAGTTTTTACTTTTGAATTCCACTGATGTAACACATGGTTCTGAAATTATTTTTCCATCATTGTATTTTATTGCACAGATCGAGTAATGGAATAGAAGAGGGCCACGCTTCTCTATAAATTTATCTGGTTGTGTAGCCCATTCGCTACAAAACTGGTCTTTGAATTGAGTGCAATAGGAATAAACAGATCCAACAAAGCTGCGATTACCTATTACTGATGGTGCAAGAAGCTCTTGAAATTCTTCAGGTGTAAGTGAGAATGTATAAGCAGTTATTTCACTGCCTTGGACAATAACAAAATCCCCTCTATCAAGTGCTGGCAGCATAGAACAAGAAGCAACTGCTGAAATTGGTGAGGTAGTGTTAAGAATAAAAATTGCTGCACCCCAAAGAACCAATGCAACCACTAATGCAATAACTGTTTCTTTAATTTCATTAAACCAACCATGGGATTTCACACCACTTTTTATTTCAAGTGCTACGAATCCAAAGATTTCTAATGCAACTAAAATTCCAAAAAAAATATTTTTTGTAAGAAGATAAAGAAAAAGAGTAATGACAATAATAACTACCTGGACATAACCATTTCTCAGAAAGGAAAGCATCGTTCGATTACCTGACATTATTAAATCACTCAATGTTATGATTGAATCAGTGGTTACTTGAGAGCGCTTTTAAGTTGCTTTTTAAGATCTACGAAATCCTTAGAGAGCAATTCGAGTTCTTCTAAAACAAAGTCAAGCGCATCTCCTTTTTTTGTTTGTACTATCATAGTTGGAGAAGAGAGTAATGGATGATCCAAACGATACGCGGCAAATTCAACATTGCTATTTTTATTCAGCTTTTCTACAATATGCTGAAGTATTGCTTGCTCGCAGTCTTGTACCTCAAATTCTATTAGTTTTTTTTCATTATTTAATATTTTTACTTCCATATAATCACCTAGAGAATACATTCATAATGCCATATTCAACTGAAAACTTTCTTTTTTCACTACGTCCACAATTAGAACAGATTAATATATAATTCTTTAAAAGCATACTAACACGACAGTGTGAGCAAAATGCCTTTACAACTCCATGTTCTTTTGTTACAAATGCGAGTTCATAACGCCGATCCGCTTTTACAACCCTTGCCATTACAATATCGCCAATGCGAACAGCGTCTCTGATACTTCTAAGATAGTCTCTGCTTATTCGAGAAATTGGTAATGAAAGACTTTCTGGTAAATTCCTCTTTGTATTTGCTGGAATAACAACTACAGGTACAACAAAAGCACATGTCTCAGTAAGATCTGATATCCCACCAATAATATCAACAGTTTGTAGTTTGTTTATTTTTCCTTGAACATGAACTGTGTGGCCTTCACAATAGGCCTGGCCACACACTGCAGAAAAAACTGCGTCATCACTTACATATGTGTTGGCTCCATCTGAAAATTCTTCTAATCCACAAAGGTAATTACCTGGAAGAACCAATTTTTTATCAATAGATAGCATAAAAATTTCACCTTTATTTCTTTATATAAATTTTTATAATTGAACGGATCGCCGTTCAATAGCATAAAAATTTCACCTTTATTTCTTTATATAAATTTTTATAATTGAACGGAT
>JBGFRY010000030.1:0-40511 GCA_041694845.1 Microcaldota archaeon | reverse complement strand
CGGCCTTTTCGCTTTGCAGCTGGTATATCTACTTTAGTTGGATCAACAAGGATTACTTCAAAATATTTATTGGTTCCAGTTTCCCCAACCCAATATGCGTTTAATACCTCTAAATTCTTGAATTTTCTGTTTGCTTTCTGCTCTGCAATTATTCTATATGAAAGCTGCGGTTGTACATAAAGATAGCGACTTTTTGATTTTCTCCCGCCCATCATATGCCTTCGTTTTCTTTTTCCACGACCAACGCGAACTCTTACAATAACATACCCAGGCTTTGCTTTATAGCCAAGAGTTCTTGCTCTGGAAAGATTTGTTGGTTTATCTATCCGTAAAATCGTTTGTTCATTTGCCCACCCAACTAAGCGATGACGGTACGTAGGCCCTCTCCTAGCATATTCTCTCTGAAAAGCCTCTTTGATATATTTGTATGCTCCTATAAAATCACCTTAAAACAAAACCAGTTTCTGATTGTTGCAATAGAAGTTCCATTACAACAAGGATTTTTAAACATTTTTATATCATATAAAAATACTTTTTTGAAGTTTCTTAGAACTTAGATGTTACTAAGATAATTTCATATAAACGTTTGAAATTACTGAAATAAATTGTGATTAACATGGATGAATTAAAATCTGATTTTATGAAAACCATAGAAGAGGTAAGAGTAGCTGAAAAACAAGCAGAGGAAATGAAATCAGAGGCAAAAACAAAATCTGATCAAATATTAAAAAAAGCAAAGGAAATCGTATTAAGAATTAAAAGTGAAAATGAACAAGCAGTTATAGAATTTAAGAATGAAAAGCTTCATGCTGGGAGTGAAGAAATAGAAGATGAAGTAAAGGATATTATCAACAAGGCAAAAAGCGAAGGTGACAAAATAAAAAGTATAGTAATTGATAAAAAAACACTAGGAGTTTTTTTGGAAGAATTTCTTACTACTAAATAGTTTTATTAATATCTTTGTGATTTATATGCTTAAACCAATAAAAATGCAAAAAATTAGAATAATAGGACTAAAGAGCATTTTATCACCATTAATAAAAGAATTGCATGAAGCTGGCTTGATTGAGATAAAAGTAATTGATTATAGTGCCAGTGGGTTGGAACAAGGACGACCGTTGGAAGTATTTAATGCATTGTCAGAGAAACTGGTACGTCTTCGTGCAGTAAAAGCGATGATGATCAAGCAAGCAGAAGACTGGTCAAACCCACCAACATCTTATGATATAAGAAAGGAAGAAATCGAGCTCGAAAAATTAGAAAGAGAGCTTAAAGGACTAACTGAAGAGAATGTCAATATAAAATCTGAAATATTAAGATTGAAAAATGAGTTGCATATAGTTGAAGAATTGACTGTTTTTGATGATATTGATTTCTCACAACTTGAGACACGAATGATATCCTACATTGTTGGTGATATCACAACTGCAAAAGTAGATGAATGTAGAAAAAAACTTGATAAAATTGTTGAAAATTACAATATACGTATTGAAGAAGATAAAAAGAACAAAAAGGAGAAAATACGCTGTCTTTTAATATATAAAAAAGGGAATTATGATATTAGTGAATTACTATCTGACCTTAGATTTTCTAGGATTCAAGTACCTGTTTGGGTTACATATCCAAAGCATACGATGGATAAACTACGCCATGAATTGGAAAATAGCGAGAAAAGACAGAAGGAGATAAATGCTACACTAAATTCTTTTTCAAAACAACATTACAAAAAAATCCTTGCGCTTGAAAAACTAATCAACATTGAAGCAGAGCGTGCAGAGATCACTAGCAGGTTTAATTTCACAAAAAGTGCTTTTATTATTGAAGGTTGGGTTAAATCAAAGAATCTTGAAGAACTTGAAAGAATTGTTGGAAGTACACCAGATACTATAATAGAAAGTGTTGAAACAGAGCATCATGAAATTGCGCCAACAGTTTTAGATAACCCAAAATACGCGAGCCAATTCCAATATATTACAGAATCATTTTCTTTTCCGAATTCTCGTGAACTTGACCCAACAATGATATATTTTATAACGCTGCCATTATTTTACGGGATGATAGTTGGCGATGTTATATATGGATTGATTTCCATCTTTTTAGCTAAGTGGTTTATGAACAATTTTAAGAACGAAATGCTTGTGAATGCAGCAAAGATTTGGTATTTTTCAGCATGTTTTGCAATATTTTTTGGATTAGTTTTCGATGAATGGTTTGGCGTACCGCATGCCTATTGGTTTAAGATTTTTGAGAAATGGGGTATTTCATTAGAAGCAATCGGTGTTCATGGAGCATTATATAAGGGATTGCATCGCGTTTTTGAATTTACTACTCTGTTAGTTATAACTATTGTTGTTGGATTATTTCATCTCGCTCTCGGGTTTATAATCGCAGCGTATAATGAATGGAACCATAATAGAAAACATGCTTATGGAAAGCTTGCATGGTTAGGCACAGAAATAGGTGGGACATTTGCGATAGCTGGTTTCGTAGGAGCACTTCCATCAGTAATAGGCACTGTAGGTATTGCATTGTTGGTATTATCTCTTATTGGCTTGGTTCTTACAGAAGGTTTTGTTGGGATACTAGAAGTACCTGGGTTGATGGGAAATGCATTATCATATACACGAATTGCAGCAGTCGGCGTAGTAGGCGTTATGCTAGCCGAGGTAATAAACATGCTCCTTGTTCCAATGCCATCTTATGGCATATTTGCGATTTTATTAATTCCGATATTTATTATTCTTCATGTTATTAACACATTAATTGTAATGATTGAGGCATTAATACAAGGAGGACGTCTCAATATTGTTGAATTCAGATCAAAATTTTTGCATGGTGGCGGGAAAATTTTCAAACCATTTTCAGTAAAGTAAAGATTAAAAATATAATATAAAAGAAAGAAAAAATGAAAAATTTGAGGTGAATTAAATATGGCAACAGAAACAGCAGCAACGGGTGGGATTACGACTAGTGCAGCAATTGCAATCGGTGCAGGAATTGCAATAGGATTGAGCGCTTTTGCAGCAGCATGGTCCCAAGGAGCTTTGGGTTCAGCTATCATGGGATTAGTGGCAGAAAGGCCTGAGATGGAGAAAAACGTTCTTATATGGCTTGTGCTGCCAGAGATCCTTGCACTATTAGGCTTTGTAACAGCGTTGATGTTAATAATATTCATGGGTGGAAGCACTCATTGAATTTAGATAAGTTGATTTGGGGTTACGTCCCCTGCCAACTAGCCTTATATAGGTGAGTTTTTTTATATGGGAGTTGAAAAACTAATATCCTCTCTGTTGGGAGATGCAAAGAAGGAAGTAGAAGATATAGTACGAACTGCTGAGTGGCATGTAGAAAAGATGCTCTCTGAAGAAAGAACAAAAAAAGCAGAGTTGATGCATGAAGCAGATAAGGAAATAGCAAAACTTTTGAGAGAACAAAAAAAAGAAAGAATTGCATGGGCTCGACTTGAGGGAAAACGTTTGATATCTGAAGCACGAGAGGATGCGATAAAAATTGCAATAGAAGAAATTTTTTCTATGCTAAAGGACATCAGACAACATAAAAAATATCCAGAATTCTTACAGCGGTGTTTGAACAATGCACTTGAAGAGATTGGCGGTAAAAACGTCATAGTCTATATTGCAAAAGGCGATAAGAAGAATTTAAGCTCGTTTGATGGGGAGATCGTAGAAGATTTAGATGCATTTGGTGGTCTAATAGTTGAAAGTTCTGATAGAAAAGTAAGAGTAGATATGTCTGTAGAAGCAATATTCAAATTGCAGCAGGACGCATTCCGCAAAAAGATTTATGAAGAGCTTTTTGGAAAATGCAACAAAGAAAAAGAAGCAGATGAATCTAAAAGAGAAGAACAAAAAAGAAAAGCAAAAACTAAACGATAGAAAACATGACTGATATTTCTATGTTAAAAACAAGAGAACTTAAATACGGTTACTCAAATGTAAGAGTCCGTGGAATGAAGGGGTTGCTTCTTACGCAACAATTCTTAGATGAATTGATAAGTGTTAGAGCAATCTCTGCAATGGCTGAACTTTTACAGCGCACTCATTACAAAGAAGATATAAATTATTACTCTCTAAAATACAGAGACTCAGCAGTAGTTGAGCTTGCAGCTATCCGCCATTTTGGGAAGATTGCAAGAAAAATAAAAAAATTTGCACCAAGCGATGATATTGAAATAATAAATGCACTTCTTATGAAATGGGACCTCCTTAATCTCAAAATGATAATAAATGCAAAACGCATTGGAAAAACATTTGAAGAGATAAGACCATATCTAATAAACACAGGTACAATCAATGAAAGTGATTATGAACGAATAGCAAAAGCTGATGAAATGGAATTATTTGAAGAAATAAAAAAGACAAGTCTTGGAGAGGAAATGCTTTCATCAAGCACAGAACATTTCAACCGTTCAATGTTTGATGCATTTCGCTCATCACTTAAGAGTATGGATAAATTCTTTCAATTGCAGACAATACTTGATGCCTATATCTATTTGTTTATGGATAAGGGATTAAAATCAAGCGACAAGGATGTTGAATTAGTAAGAAAATTACTGCGACTTGAGATAGATGCAAAGAATATATTATTGATAGAAAGACTAAAGGCCCATGGAGTTGACAAAAAAAAGATAAGAAATTTTCTTATAAAAGGTGGAACGCTCTTTGATTTATTTATTGAGAAACTTATAGAAGCCGATGATTTGAAAAAAACATATGGTTTGTTGCAAACAAGATTCCCAAAGTTGATTGCTAGAAAGAGTAGTGAAAAGGAATGCTCATCTCTTACTGATCTAGAGATTATCCTTGAAAAAGTAATCGCTTATGAGAAGGTTAAAACATTTCACCAAAGCATTCTTTCGATTGGTGTGTTGCTTGGTTTTTTACTTCTTAAAGAAGAGGAAGTAAACAATTTACGCAAGATAGCAAAGGCAAAAGAATTTGGAGTTTCTGAGCAAGATATCAAGGAAATATTGGTTATTGTTTAAGGTGCTTGAATGGTTAATGCAAAATTATTGGTGCTTGGTGATGAATCACTTGTCACTGGTTTTAGACTTGCTGGTGTAGAAAACACAATACAAACATCAAATGAGCATTTTCAAAAAAATCTTGAAACAGCACTTGAAAACAAGGAGTTCGGTATAATTGTTGTTAATGAAATAATGCTAAGCAAAATCGATTGGAGATTGAGAAGACAGATTGATGCAAACCCTTATCCAATAATTATCTCAATACCTGATATTAGTGGAACTAAAATTGAGAGTGAGGATATTATACTGCTTATAAAGCGAGCGCTAGGTGTTGATCTTTCATCAAAATAAAAAAGTAAAGGTGATTGTGTGACTAAAGGATTTATAAAAAGAATATCAGGTCCTGTTGTTGAGGCCTTTGTAGAAGGTGCGCGTTTATATGATGTTGTAAGAGTCGGCGAAGAAAAAGTAGTCGGAGAGATAATCAAGATAGTCGGGGATACCTCAGTGATTCAGGTTTATGAGGACACTGCCGGTTTAAAACCAGGAGAAGCGGTTGAAACAACAGGCGAACCACTTTCTGTTGAGTTAGGGCCAGGGCTTTTGACAAGTATATACGATGGAGTGCAACGTGCTTTAACTGTTGTTGAAAGTGAATCAGGTGGTGCATTCATCAAACGTGGTGTACTGGCATATGCACTTGACAGAGAAAAGAAATGGGATTTCAAAGCAACTGTAAAAAAAGGTGCAAAGGTAAAAGTTGGGGATGTTCTAGGAACTGTAAAAGAAACTGAGCTAATTGAGCACAAAATTCTTTCTCAATATGATGGTAAGATTGGATCGATAGAATCTGGAAAATTTAAAATTGAAGAGAGTATCGGTTCGATTTCTGTAGAAGGAAAAGAAAAAAAACTATATATGTATCAACGCTGGTATGTAAGAAAATCACGATCAGTTATTGAAAAATTCCCACCTGTAATTCCTCTTGTTACTGGTACGCGTATTATTGATACGTTTTTTCCAATTGCGAAAGGTGGTACTGCATCCATTCCAGGACCATTTGGATCTGGAAAGACCGTTTGTCAGCAGGCACTTGCAAAATTCTCTGATGCACAGATTATTGTTTACATTGGATGCGGCGAACGCGGAAATGAAATGACAGAAGTGCTTAAGGAATTCCCGAAATTGACTGATCCGAAAACAGGAAGACCACTTATGGAACGAACTGTACTCATCGCAAACACATCAAATATGCCTGTTGCTGCGCGCGAAGCAAGTATTTACACAGGAATTACAATTGCAGAATATTTTAGGGACATGGGATACGATGTTGCATTGATGGCTGATTCAACATCACGATGGGCAGAGGCAATGCGTGAAATTGGTGGCCGTCTTGAAGAGATGCCTGGCGAAGAAGGCTATCCTGCTTATTTAGGAAGAAGACTCGCAGAATTTTATGAAAGAGCAGGAAGAGTGCGATGTGTTGGAAGCGATGAACGTTATGGTAGTGTTAGTGTAATTGGTGCTGTTTCACCTCCAGGCGGTGATCTTTCAGAGCCTGTCTCGCAAAACACACTACGTGTTACTAAAGTTTTTCTTGCACTTGATGCATCACTTGCGTATAGAAGGCACTTCCCAGCAATTAATTGGTTAAAGAGCTACTCACTCTATCTTGATGAATTGGAAGAATATTACATGAAACAGGCATCTTCAGAATGGCCAAAATTGCGAAAGACTGCCATGGCACTACTGCAGAAAGAGGCAGAGCTTCAAGAAATTGTACAACTTGTAGGTCCTGATGCATTACCTGAAAAAGAACAAGCAGTTCTAATGACAACTAAAATGTTACGCGAAGATTATCTTCAGCAGAATGCATATAGTGATGTTGATGCACGATGCAATCTAAAGAAACAATACTTGATGCTTAAAACAATCATACGATTTCATGAGCGCACAATGGGATCTTTTGAAGTTGGTGTTCAGCTAAAGAGAATTATAGATCTCTCTACAAGAAATAAAATCGGTAGAATGAAGGAAATTTCAGAGAATAAACTAGAAGAGTTTGATAAACTCCAAAAAGAAATTGATAATGAATTTGATGATTTGTTGAAGAGATAAAAAGAAAATTGGTGATGTTTGTGAAAGAATATAGAACAATTACGGAAATCACAGGCCCGCTTGTTTTTGTTGAGGATGTCAGCGGGGTTAGTTATGGAGAGATTGTTGAAATTGTACTTCATAGCGGAGAGAAAAGAAAAGGCCAGGTTCTTGATGTTAGCGAACGCATTGCAGTTGTACAGGTTTTTGGTGCTACAGGTGGAATAAGCAGAAGCCAAACTTCTGTAAAATTCATGGGAGAAACAATGCGGCTTGGTTTGAGTACTGAGATGCTTGGCCGCACATTTAACGGCCTTGGTGAGCCACGTGATAAAGGACCAAAAATAATTCCTGAAGAAAGAGTTGATATAAGCGGTCTTCCTATAAACCCTTACTCGCGTGATGCACCTTCCGAGTTCATTCAAACAGGCATCTCTACGATTGATGCGATGAACACATTAGTAAGAGGACAAAAACTTCCGATTTTCTCTGGCGCAGGACTTCCACACAACCAGTTAGCAGTGCAGATAGCACGACAGGCAAAGGTTCTTGGAAAGGAAGAACGATTCGCTGTTGTATTCGCGGCAGTTGGAATTACGCATGAAGAAGCGAGTTTCTTTATTAGAGATTTCGAGAAAACTGGCGCGATTGAGAATGCAGTACTATTTTTGAACTTGGCAGACGATCCTTCTGTTGAGCGGCTTATTACGCCAAGACTTGCATTGACAACTGCAGAGTATTTAGCATATGAGCATGACATGCATGTACTTGTTTTGATCACTGACGTGACGAACTATGCAGAGGCGTTGCGCGAGGTTTCTGCAGCACGACATGAAGTTCCTGGAAGAAGAGGTTATCCTGGTTATATGTATACTGATCTTTCCACGATATATGAGCGTGCTGGTCGTATAAAAGGGCGAAAAGGAAGCGTTACACAATTTCCGATACTAACAATGCCTGGAGATGATAAGACCCATCCAATCCCTGATTTAACAGGTTACATTACAGAAGGTCAGATTATTTTGAGCAGGGACATTCATCGAAATGGGATCTATCCACCAGTAGATGTCTTACCATCACTATCGCGACTTATGAATTTAGGTATTGGTGTCGGGAAAACAAGAGAAGACCACAAAGGCATCGCTGATCAACTCTATGCAGCATATGCAAATGGTCGTGATCTTAGAAGCTTGAGTGCAGTTGTTGGTGAAGAAGCGCTTACTGAAATTGATCGTAGATATCTAAAATTTGCAGATGCATTTGAGCAGAAATTCGTCCAGCAAGGTCCTTATGAAGATCGTTCGATCGAAGAAACAATTGGAATTGCATGGGATCTTTTATCTGCGTTACCTGAAGCAGAACTTAAGAGAATTAAAAAGGAGCATATTGAGAAATACTTAAAAAAAGATAATAGATAAATTAGCTATTAGTAAAGAACTGATATTATGGTAGAAGTAACGCCAACAAGGATGGAACTTATCAAGATAAAAGAACGTATAGTGCTAGCTAAAAAAGGATATGACCTTTTGAAAAAAAAGCGTGATGCACTTATATTAGAGTTCTTCAAAATTCTGAAAAAAGCACAGAATATAAGGGGAGAGCTAGCAAAAAAAATTGCAGGGGCATATCATAGTGTTTCTTTAGTAGAGTTGTATCACAGCGGTTCTGAGATTGAAAACATTTCATTAAACCTTCGCAAGAAAATTGAAATGGATATTGAAATAAAAAATGTCATGGGCGTACGCATACCATCTATGCAAATTTCTGTTGAGCAGAGACCATTGTATGAAAATCCTACATATCCAGTGATAGGAACTTCTGCAAAACTTGATGATGCGATTGAGCGATTTAACGAGATATTGCGCATAACAATTGCACTGGCTGAAACAGAAACAGCGATAAAAAGGCTTATAGGTGAAATTGAAAAAACAAAGCGACGTGTAAGTGCTTTGGAATATATTGTAATCCCAAAATTAGAAGAACAAAAAAGAATGATAACCCTTCGTTTGGATGAAATGGAAAGAGATAGTTTTGTAAGCCTTAAGGTAATTAAGAGAAAACTTGAAAAGGAGAAGAAAGAAAATATATGTCAAATAACGAAATAACAAGTCATTTTAACGTAATTGTTGTTCTTGCGATAAGCATCATGATTGCATTAAGCACAGCATTATTTTTATGGGAGAATTTAGAAATGCCATCTTTACAATATACTTCTGCTGAAGGCAAAGAAAAAGTAGATTTATCTAGTTTATTACCAAGCACAATTATGCTAGTAGTATCAATAGGAGTCGCAGGATATTGTATTTGGTATCTTTCTAAAAAAACAAGAATATCAAGTAAAAACTAGTATTTAACTGTATTTAATATTGCTTTATATGTTTCATAAGGGAATGCACCAATAATAACAACAACATAACTATCACTATTCTGGCCAATTAATACATTATCTGGATACGCATTTTTGTAAGTGTTCACTGCACTTAGATCTGAAGTTTTGTTTTTAGGTAATAGGATAAACATCACTGGTGTTGAAGCTTTTTTATAATTCTTGATGAAATAATTAACATCCTCGTTTATTTCATTTTCATATTTTTTTGATTCCATACAACTTTTGAATTTTGTACTATCTAATGCAAATTCAGCAGCATAAGAATCTACTATTTTCATAGCATCTGAAAGAGAGGAATAAGCCCATTTGTTCTGATTTTCGAATATTTTATTATGCATCTCCCAAAACTTTCCCTGCTCATTTGCACATCTTGTAGCAAGTGCCATATCCTTTGCTTTATCATGCATTGGTAGTGGTAAGTCTCTAAAGTAAAGTTTAACTTTTCCAGTATTTATATAATCTGCCTTAATTTTCTTTTTAACAGTAGAATATAACTTTGCACAATATGAACATTGATAATCGCTAAATTCAATTATAGTGACAGGTGCATTTGCAGAACCTAAAGCAGGAAGGGACCCAGTAGTAATATTTAACGAATCTAAATTTTCAATATCAGGTCCACTTTTTCCTCCGCTAAAGTATAATAAAGCAAGCAATATCGCAAATACACCAACTAGTGCCAAACCAATATGTAGCGGATTTATTTTCTGTTTACTAGATGTCATAAAAAGATTATTACTTATATAATTAAAAGCGTATTGGTTAGCTATATTTTTTGATGGTGGGGA
This sequence comes from Microcaldota archaeon, assembly GCA_041694845.1. GTDB lineage: Archaea > Micrarchaeota > Micrarchaeia > Anstonellales > Bilamarchaeaceae > JBGFRY01. The sequence continues at coordinate 30,250 of JBGFRY010000030.1, read as the reverse complement.
TACTGAAGAAAACTAGGATTATAACGATCTTAAGATACAAAACTGAAAACCTAAAACACATAGCTGTAGCTGCAGCAGTAATACAAAAAGGAGGCCTTGTCGCATTTCCAACAGAAACTGTTTATGGTCTTGGTGCCAATGCGCTTGATGCAACCGCTGTTAGAAGTATATTTATCGTTAAGGGAAGGCAGTGTGATAATCCCATAATTGTACACGTTGCTGATCAAAAGCAGCTGAAAAAAATTGTTATAGATATTCCGATAACTGCAAAAAAATTGATAAAAAAATTCTGGCCTGGTCCGCTTACACTTGTTTTGAAGAAAAAGAAAAACGTGCCAAAAGATGTTACTGCTGGATTGAATACTGTTGCAGTTCGTATGCCTGCGAATAGAATAGCACTAGCATTAATAAAAAAAGCTGGAGTGCCAATTGCAGCACCTAGTGCGAACTTGTCAGGAAGACCAAGCCCAACTAATGCAAAACACGTACTCGATGATTTAAACGGAAAAATAGATTATATAATAGATAGTGGAAAAACACACATTGGTGTTGAGTCAACAGTTTTGGATCTTACAACCAGTCCGCCAACTTTACTTCGACCAGGTGCGATAAGTAAAGAACAAATAGAAAAAGTAATTTGTGAAATTGCGGTTCATAAAGTGCTGGATTCAAACGTACTAAAATCTCCAGGTATGAAATACAAGCATTATGCACCTAAAGCGAAAATTGTTTTCTATAAAAGCGAAAAAATGCAACTGGCTGCAAAAGAACTAGTTAAGAAGGGGAAGAAAATTGCCATTCTACGATTCAATAAACATCCAAAAGAAATTGCGAAAAACTTATTTGCTTATTTGCGCAATTGGGATAAGAAAGGCATTGATATTATACTCTGCGAACCATTAGATAAAATAAAAAAAGAAGGAATTGGTCTAGCTGTAGTTGACAGATTGAAAAGGGCAGCTGGTGGTTAGCTACTAGAAACTTATCTCAGTTACTAAAAAGTTATGCAGATCATCTAAGTATTTTTAGAATATAGTAATCTTACTATTGGTGCCAAAATCTTCTCTTACCATGACATAGCTTATTAGGACAGTGAACAACACAAATGCATATAAATTATAGAACCAAATGAGAAGTGCAACGATAAAGAACAAAGCGCGAATTGCATTAAAAAAATGGTCGAATGCTTCGTGTATCAATTTTGCTAAATAGTCTACTTTTTTCATACCCTCGTACTTAATAATAAGTTTTTCTGATGTTCCGAACACAATTGGGATATATATTAAAGTACGCACTTCAAGAATGATCATAAAAAATGAGTATACAAGAAGTGCTATAGATAACAATATCCTTGCATCTGCTACAAAGTTTCCATTCATAGATGTGCCTACATCTGAACCTACTACAAATCCAAATGCAATTACAAGTGCTGTTATCATTCCACTAGAAACAAGAATGTTATTTCTAATTGTTTCAAGGAGGAAATGAATATTATCTTTCTTAATCACGTTTTCAATCCAATTATGCCTATAGTAGCTCCTAATCTTTTTTCCTGTCACAATTTCCATGCGACGGGCACGTTCTCTAAAATAGATTGATAAAAGTAGACAAATAAGAAAAAATGCAAGTGCAAGTGTATCAAAAGAGAGTATTTCCATAATAGGATAACAGTAATACAATTTTAAAGAATTATGCGATAAATTATGTTATTTCAGAATGAATCGATAGCAGCGTTACGCGTGTAATAACTGGTTTGCAAATAAAATGTTGAGACATTTTTGTAATTTTTTTGTTTAACATGAACTACTAGATTTTTAATCTTATAGCAAGATAACAAACTGTGGGTATTATGGTCAATAGTAAATTGACATTATTGTTTGTAATATTTCTGTTCTTATTTGTAATTGATATCGTAAGCGCTATCGAGATGGTTAGACCGATATCAAAAAATATTGAAGATGGAGATATTGTTTTTGTAGGAGTTATAGGCCCTGGCCAAACATTTGAGGTACTTATAAAACGAGAAGTCACTACTGGTGGCATATACAATACAGGTGGAAGTTACGACCGAGCAATAGTAACTGGATTACCAGAAGGATGGAAAGTACAGGATAGCGAATTATACGCAAATCCACTTCAAGTGAAAATTACTGCTGCTAAAAACGCTTCAGAAGGAGAATATTTTGCAAACATAACTGTAATCGATGAGCAAGGTAGTGAGAAACTAGATAACATAACGTTTAAAGTTAAAATAAAAATCATTTGGGATGTGATTGGCGTTGATGTAACACCTGAAAAGACCACAGTTGGTCCATTGCAACCAGCAAGAGTTTATATAACAGTCACAAATAAAGGAACAGCAAGTGATACCTTTGAAATAACATGCACAGGACAAAAGCGATGGGAATTTGCCAAGAATCTCTATGTTGCATCAGGCAGTTCAAAAACAGTTACCTTGGAAATCATTGAAAAAGAGCAAGAGAATTATATTGGAGAGATAGAAGTAAAATCTGTTTCAAGTCCAGATATAATAAAATACGAGAAAAATATAAGTATAAGTGTTGTTAATCAAAATGTGTTTGACGATTATAAGGCAACGAATAATGGAATTCTTATATTTCCAATGCTAGAGAGTCTAATATATTCACTTGCAGGACTGCTTTCTAATTTATTCTGATTTTTTATCTCTTATATCTGATTGATGCATATGAATAGTAAAAATAGAGCAATAGATTTCATAATCAATCAATTACTCAAAGGTAGAAGTAACATAAAAGCTATAAAACTCGAAGCAGCGCATAGATTTTCTTTGGATTATGTAATAAAGAACAGCGAGGTTTTGAGAAGAGCGAAAGAATTGAAGCTAAAAAGAGAAATTATGAATTCGCTACTAAAAAAACCTGTTCGCACTATTTCTGGTGTTAGCCCTATTGCTATTATGATAAAACCGTTTGGCTCATGTAGGTGGGATTGCGCATACTGTCCAACAAGCAAAAAAGGTCCAAAAAGTTATAGTGGTGAAGAACCTGCAGCATTAAGAGCAAGAAGTGTAAAATTCGATCCGATTGCTCAGGTTAAAACTCGTCTACAGCAATACTCAAGTACTGGCCATCCGATAGATAAATGCGAATTGATAATTATGGGTGGTACATTCTTTGCAATGCAAAGAAGATACAAAAGATGGTTCGTAAAAAGCGCATACGACGCAATGAATGGGAAAACTAGCAAATCTCTGTCAGAAGCAAAAAAGTATAATGAAAAAGGGCGTCATAGAGTGGTTGGACTTACAATAGAAACAAGACCAGATGTATGTGGAGAAAATGAAATAGACGAGATGCTTGATTATGGCGCAACCAGAGTTGAATTAGGTGTGCAGCATCCTAATGATGAAATCTACAGAATTATAAACAGAAGCCACAATGTCGAAGATGTAATACGAGCAACTAGATTACTAAAAAATTCTGGTTTTAAGGTTTTATATCACATAATGCCTGGATTACCTAGATCGAACAAGCAAAAAGATATCAGGATGTTAAAACAGCTTTTTGAAGACGAGAGATTCAGGCCAGATATGTTAAAGATTTACCCAACTTTAGTTTTGAAAGGAACAATACTTTATGAAATAATGAAACAAGGGAATTACAATCAATATTCTACAAATGAAGCTGTTGATGTAATATCAGAATTCTATAGATATATCCCACAATATGTCCGAGTGATGCGCATACAACGAGACATTCCTGCTGGTTTGATATATGCTGGAGTCAAGAATAGCAACCTACGAGAGCTTGTTGAAAAAGAAGTCAAAAGAAAAAAAATTAAAATAAATGAGATAAGGTTAAGAGAGATAGGTATGAGAACTATAAAAAAAGGAGGAGGATATAAAAAATTTGATAATTCAGAATACTCGATTAATAGTTTAAAATACACTGCAAGTGGAGGTGTCGAACTTTTTATATCATTCGAACAAAAAGCAGATCTATTCAAAACTATAGCAGGTTTTGCAAGGGTTCGTATACCAGAAGAAAGTCATAGAAAAGAGATAACAAACAAAAGCGCAATCTTACGCGAGTTGCGTGTGTTAGGTCAAGAGGCAGAAATAGATGGAACTGGGATTATTCAACACAAAGGTATTGGTAGCACACTTCTTTCAGAAGCAGAGCGCATTGCAAAAGAGGAATTTGATCGCAAAAACATGGTTGTTATAAGCGGTGTAGGGGTTAAAGAGTATTATTATAAAAGAGGCTATTCGTTCAAAGGGCCTTATGTAGCAAAGGATTGTTTATAAACAAGCGAATCTTCTTCAGAAAAATCTTTTAGTAGTCTATCCTGTTCTTTGAGGAGGTTTAGATATTCTCTCTGCAGCTTAACAAAATTTTGTTCTTCACTATCTGAGAATTTTTTATTCTGTCTTTCTGCGCTTATAATCTGAAGTTGAACACTTAATGCATTAATTTTATCAACAGTCATCTTTACTTTATCAGCAACTACTTCAGGAATCCATACCTTTTTATGAGCAATTACAACTTTTACTTCGTCTGTAGAACGATTTTTTGTAGGCCTAATTTCTCCATTATTCAAACATACTGAAAAACCAATGCGCTTTAGGAATTTTACAATAGAATTTTTCATCTCTTCGTTGCAATTGAGTGATAGTGGTTCTTGAAAATCCATACTATAAATAACATTTATGCATTTATCTACTTCTTCATCTGAAAGCATGTTGATTAGAATAAAAAGTTTTGCAAGATCTGCTCGATTCTCTGCGTTTTGTCGTAGTAATGAATTAAACTTATAAAGAAGTTCGTATGCCTTTCCACTCTTATTCACCATAGCAAATTGTAATTCTTCTATTTTGTAATTATAAATGTCTTGGCTTAATTGTTTAATTATATCGTCAGCAAACAATCCTATTCTGAATTTTGCCTTTTGAAACTTTTCCTTAAGAACGTCTAATTCTTCAGAAATTGTCTGCAGATCAGTAGTTAATTTTAAAATATGGGCAGCATCACTTCCATCGTCTGAAATAGTATGTAATCTAAATTTTAGATCGTAGCTATGTTTCCATAGCTCAATATACCTACTCGCTTCTCTCTGTGTTATGATGTCCATCTGGTCACTCTATTACATTACATAGCTCAAAAATATAAATATTTGCTAAATAAATAAAACAATGAAATCGTCCATAAAATTAATACTATTTATTGCATTCTATTTACCTCTATTAATTAATTCAGGAACAGCAGAATGTTTAGGGTATGCTGGTAGTGTTGTACCCGCAATAGTAAGTGATGAAACAGGTTTGCAGACAACTGGAAAGCTAATAGATGTATCTTTAAATCTTGTTAATGGGGATGGTACTGTTTATCTCCAAACACATCCGCCAACAGGGACATCTACGCAAAAATCTGCCACAGATGCAGTTACATATGCTTTTTCAAGAAGTAATAAATACATTGATGAATGCAATGTACTTATAAAAATAGAAGGAAAAGGTCTTACTGGGTATGTCGAAGGGCCAAGTGCTGGCGTAGCATTTTCTGTTTTGGTATATGCAGCAATAAACAATTTTACTATTCCTAATGATGTTACATTTACTGGTTCAATTGACAAAGATGGCAATGTTAAAAAAGTAGGTGGCCTTTATGAAAAATCAAAAATGGCTGGCAGAAAAGGAATAAAGTATTTTATAATACCAGTTGAAGATATTCACGAGATATTACTATTAAAGCCACTGGAAAAACAGTATGGAATGCAAATACTTCAGATTGAAAATGTAGATGAAGCAATAGATTTCATATTTTATAATACAACAATAGAAAAAAAAGAATTTAAGGCAGAAGTAAAGGTCTTACCTACTTTGACAGTGCATGATACCTTTGATAATGGTGATCTTACAAAATTTAAAGAGATTGCTCTAGCGATGATTGAACTCGAGAGTAAAAGAGTATACTCCTTATCAGAATCGTTGAATGAAACTAAAGAACTTAAAAAATTCTTTTTACAGGAAATTGAAAATCAAAAGGTTCTTCTTGAAAAAGGTTATATATTTACTGCTGCTAACGGAGCGTTTTTAAATTATATTTATGCAACCTCTTTGGGAATTTTGGAGAATGTTGAAAATCTGGATTTATACAAAGAAAAGGAAAGAGTAATTGCATGTGTCAATGCACTTAAGAATTATAAGAAAACTTTTAATAATTTTGAGTGGTTGGCTGGTGCTGATATAAGAAAGGAATGGGCACTAACAAAAATTAGCAATACTAATGTAGATGAGCCATTGCTTGCTGACGAAAAATATTTTGTATTCAATGAATTAATGTATGCTGATGCATGGTGTCATGTCTCTAATGAGTTAAGAAACATGATTGATGAAAAAGGAAAAGAAATTGATGAATCATCACTCAAAGAACTTGCCAAAGATAAATTAGAAGAAGCGCAGTCGCTTACTATTTATGACAATGATTTAAAGTTTCATTTGCAAGCAGCAAAAAATCTTTTTGATAAGGAATTATACGCAGGAGCAGTATACGATTCTGTTTTCATCATAACAAGTGTACATGCAATTGATTATATTAAGACGCATAGCTCAAATCAGATAAATGACGAAATAGAAGAAATGAAAGGAAAAAATAGGAGCTCGCTCTGGGGAAAACTTTACCAAGGCCATGGAGTATTTCTGGCACAGCAAAAAGGAACTGAGAATGTTGCGTATAAAATATTCAAATTTGCAGAAGGGTTGGATGAAGCAACAGAAGAAATAAAAAAACGATTAACTGAAAAAAATGAAACTATTAAAGGTACTAAGAATGGTGAGAGTATTTTTTATTTCATTGTAGTTATTCTAATTATTGTTTTAGTATCTCTAATGTATAATCTGATAAAAAAATAGGCAGATTGTAATAGATTAGCATTACTTAATTGATTCTATATAAATTATAATTTTTTCATTACTAAAATGCCTTTATCAGTTTTCATAAATTCATAACTCTCTGATAGATAGAGTTTCTCAACTTGACTTCCAGCTTCTTTTATGTAGTCGTCAACCCCGCTTTTTGGTAAGTCAGCTGAGAGATAAGCCACAGAGTAAAGAAAATTACGATTTTTAGCTTCATTTTCTCTTTCTTTTAGAAGAATTCTTCTAATTCCTCTTCCTTCGTAAGAGATCAAAATTGCTGCATCTTCCATATATATAGCGTTAGCTTCTCCACCCATAATCTTTTTTTGATTTTCATCAAAATTTGCAGGCCAGCCTAGCCCAACACCAATAAGTATACGGTTGACAAAAGCACCAAAAGACATCCCATATACAGTAATCAGAGAAACTTCTTTATCTGTAACGTCAAACGAGCATTTTCGCATGACTTTTACTACTTCTTCAACATCAGCTTCTTCAAGAAGCTTTATCTCAACATTGTCCTCTTCAAGCAAAATATTAAATTTTTTCTTTTCTACATCTTTCTTTTCTTTTTTTTCTTCTTGGTTTGTATCGGTTTTAAATTTCTCATACACTTTAAATCACACTCACTGCATTTCGTATTTTATATATCCTATATAAATCTCGTATTGCATGCAGGACAGGAAGTAAGAAACACTTTACTTTTATACTGACATATTTGGCATATATAAACACTTTCTTCAGCACGTTTTAGCTCTGCTTCAAAATTATAATCACACTTCTTGCATTTTTTTGCATCAAGCTCGTTCAGTTCTTTACATTTTGGGCATTTCATTCTAAACATTGAGCTTATATGAACCCCACATTTAGGACAGCGCTTCATATCCAAAGTAATATCTTCCTTGCAATTAGGGCATTTCTGCTTAGGTCCTTTTTTTACCTCTATACCTCCTCCAACCATTGTCTTTAAAATATCGCTTAAAAATCCCATAAGAAAAACTTTTAATTATTTTTTATCTGACAAATAAATAGTTTTAAATTTATCGGCAGTTTGTTTAAGACCGCGGTTCTGTAATCTTTTAACTATTTCAGTAGCGTCAGCTATGGATATCCTATCATTATATACTTTGATATTGTCAGTAACAATTTTTACTATAGGGTCCTCCATTTTCTTATAAATCTCTATTAAATGATCTTCATATTTCTGCTTATTTTCATCACTATCACTCTCTGCCGGAGCCTTATACTGTACTGCAAATAATTCTTCAAATCCTTTTTTGTAATCTATTTTTAACTCAAGAAAGCGATCTAAATCTTGATCTGGTAAGTGCTTTACTAGTACGTCTGCAACTGCACTTTTGATAGCTGGATTATTAAGATCCATATCTCTTTCTCGTACTCTTATAATTGTTCCATCCTTTATTCCTTCTACGATAGTTTTATATTTAGGTACACTACTACGGCTCTCTAACCAGCTCATCACTTTATTAACACCATCTTCTGTCTCCATCATCCCTCCAAGCGCTTTTCGCTGCGCTGCGTTGTGGTTATTGTTAACCTCAAGATATATATTCATATATTGAATGCGATTATTTCGTTGATTATCAGTTTTATCAGTTGCGTAAAGGACAATAAGGCCATTTATTGTAGAATAATCTGTTAGATAGTGATCAGCAGATGAAGCGATTAATAGAGTCTCCAACATTAAAGAGGCATCACTAATAGTTTTTGCAGATTTCACAGCATAATTCCCTATATTTGCTATGTCATCTGCAAGTTTGGGAGTGACTCGCGGTCCTACATTTTCATTTTCGATATAAAGAGCATACTGAGAAACACTTGTGTATAGTTTTGTAAGATCTTTATAGATCTCGGCTTTCTTATGAACAAAGTAGTTTTTATCCATTTCTGCAGGGACATTTATATCTAGTTCTGGCAATTTCAATTTCTGAAAATCCTCTAGCTTAGTATCTGGGGGAAGAGTATAATATAAAGCACCTGCTGCTTCTGCACGTGCAGTTTTAAGATTTGCATCAGCAATTGCCAATTCAATTTTTTTAGAAAATGTTTCATCATAAACATCTTTTGATTGATTTGATGCTTTCAATATATAGTCTCCAAGTTTACTAACTGAATCAGTTGCAGCACTGATTTCTCCATTAAGTGATGATGAAACCTGTTTTTGTTGTTGCAAAATATTAAAGATAATAAATGAAGTATTTGCAAACCGTTGTGTATATTCCACTTCTTTCTTTGTTATGTTAAAAATATCTATTTGCAATCCAATCTCATCTGACATTTTTTTACTTGAATATAAATCTTTTACTGCATCATTGTATCTATCATTATCAACATGCCCTGCATAATATGCTGCAATTATTTGATAGTTCTCTTTTTCTTTTTGGAGCATGGCGATTTTTTTTATTACATCATTAAGATCAGTTGCAGTTTCTTTGCTTTCTTCATATTCTTTAATTCTATCTTCTATCTTCTTAGCCATCTCTGAAGCTAATGAGCTAATAGTACTGCCTACTTTCATATTTCTTGCATGTGCTGCTTCAAAAACAACAAAAGCAGCTGCAGTTCTCTGCTTCTCGAACTCTGTTTTCATCTCAATGATCCGTTGTGGTTCTATACCTAATTCTTTTGCAGCTTTTCCAACATCATCTTGATCGCTTGTGTTAACTGTAATCTTTTTCTCATCTACAGTTATTATAAATTTTCCATCATGAAGTTGCTGTAAAGTAAAAGTTTTCTTATATTTGTTTTTTGTTGTTTGATTCGCATATTCATAGTTAATACTCTCATATTCATAGCTAATTTGAATGCCTTCACCGTTTGGTCCAGTTTTTTTAAGTGTTTCTCGCGCATTCGACTTACTTGGTTTTGCCAGGTTCCCAAAAATCTGCTTCCAGTCCTTTTGAGTTCCTGCAAAAACATTTATCCAATTAATTATACCAGGGAGATCAAAATATCCTATGATAGCTCCTAAAATTGTTGAAACAGTGTGACTGTGGCCATAAACTATAGCATCTTTTCCTTTTTCTTGTTTATACTCTCCCCATCTACTCGAAATATATGATACTGCCTTGCCTTTTGCAACTATCCCGCCACCACCTGCAACACGTTCCAACCCGAACAAAGCCATTCCTCTTCTTCCAGTACCAAGACCAAGTTTTACAGCAGCTTGGCTGACGCTTGAAGCACTTCCTGGTGTCTTAGCACTATCTTTAACTTTTTCAGAAGATGTGGTTAAACCACTGAACATAGATTTAATATCTCTTGTAATCATCCCAATATATCCTTCTGATTTAAGATTCACTACATCTGATTTTGCAGATTGAATTCCTGATGCAAAAGTTCTTATTGAGCTTAAATCAAAAAACCATCCTCTTCCACGAGCACTGTATCTTCCGTAATATTTACCAATTCTCGGTGTTGCAAAATCAAATCCCATAAGTGGGTTTTTTCCAGAGAGGAAAAGCCCTCCTGCCATAAGCGCGAATATCAATATTAAAGGTATGCAAAATGATACTGTTGCTGCAGGAGCAACTGTTGCGCCACCACCACACATCTGAATCTCATCTAATGCAGAGCTTAATGTAATAGTTGATGAATGAGAATAGGTATCTGGCATTTGGCTTGTATAATATCGGTACCACTTAGGAGTGAAAAACGACAGAGGACCTGAAGGCGAATTCTTAAATAAACTCATGTCAAAAGTATCACTACTAAAACTAAGAATTGAAATTGGATAGAACATAAGAGTACTTATCTTTTCAATCTGCGCTTGTGCTTTCAACCAATCTAATATAGGTTTTTTTACACCGAAATTTTCAAGACAAGAGATGGTTATTTCATCAGCATTACAGTAGATAATTCTTACATTGTAACAACTTTTCTCAGGCACATGCTTTGAGATATTTATAGTTGCATAGCCATCATTATTAGTATAGGTAAGAATTAGTTTACCATCCCATGTGTCGTTATATACATATATAAATAATGGAGCAAATATAACAGGTTGTAATGGTGGCTTGACTGCAATATTCTCATAAACAAGACGACTACTTATAATAGTTTGTGATTCATTTTGCATTGTTGAAAAATAAGTGTAAAAATGCTGCCCTTGTATGCACATCACTGGCATCTGCGAGAAACCGGTTGAAGTAAATATAAAGAGAAAGAATACACAAATACTAGAACTAATTAAACCTGACCGAATCATGTGAATCAAATCGCTCTATGATTATTTAACTTATCTATATACTCATTTATATAAGTTATATATTAATTTACATTATTTATTTATATTTATTTTATTTTGCATTCTATTTTATTAGTGCTTACTTGAGGAAGCATCGGCATCCCACATAATGTATCAAACATAGAAGTATCCATCTGACCACAATCTTCATTCTCATAACCTTTTTTTGAATACATTAAAGGTGCACTTGCTTTTGGCGTTATTGTATTTTTTATATATGTGTAATTCAACCCAGTACTACCTTGAAGGCAGCACTGCTCACCATAAGGCATGCTTCCAATAAATTGCTGGTATGCGTCATTGAAGTCAGTAATATTATAGATATTAGTTAATTTACTGCCGTCTAACTGGGTTATCCTACATTCAAGTTGTCGCGTATCAAGAGCACATTGCTTACAGGGCTCAGGGATGTTGTTTTGTTGGCATTTATAATCTGCTTTATTAGTTGCACCTACTGGAAGAGTGCATTCTGCTCCATTTGCGCATTTTAAATTAACTGAAGGATCTATTATTTTTTCGATATCATTTTTTTTCATGCATAGCACTTTATCCTGCGGCATTGTATATTGTTTTTGATAGAGATATGCCTGCTTCCCTTCTAAAATAAAGTGCGATGCTTTCTCAAGTGCACAACTGTCTGGTATATTAAGAGTGCTATAATCACTAGCCTGCAAAGGATTAGAATATGTTTTGTAATCCGGATTTGTTATAATCATACCAGTTATACCTGCTTTTGCAAAATGAAGCTGGTTGGTAAACATATAAGAAAGCGCTGATTGCGTCTTTTTTTCATCATTACCGCAGAAACCTGTTGCATTGAAGTGTTGAATAAGAGTTGGTTTTTGGAAGAGATATAAAACATCTCTTCCAAATTGCGTAATGTTAGTAACTATTGGCATGTAAGAGTAATAAGGAACATCTGTTGCAGTGCATATGGTGTTATCGCTGTAATCTTTTAGATTAACATTGAACGTAATTATATCAATTGCATTAACTAAATCTTTGTTGCAGAATACAGGAATATCTTTAAAATCATAGCAACTACTATGGTTAGGTATAAGTTTAAAAAGCGATTCAAGAGTTTTAAGATCGTTTTCTGTATTTGCATTAGAAACATGAACAGCAACAAGGCATTTTGAGCAGTAATATTTAACCTGCTCGCTTCTATATTTAATAAGTGCATCAATAGATGAATGATCAGAAATTTGGCTATCGAATGATTTAATAACAACAATGATTGGTCCTTTATTTAATCCTAATAGATATTTGATGTTATAATCACTATATTCACCTATTTTACTCCCGAAGATGTTTTTTACTTGAACTGCTTTCCATATTTCATCATCAGAAAGATCAAGCACAGGCAGAACTCCGCGAGAGAGTAGATCAGTAAGCTGTGTTTGCAGATATGTTATCTCTGGATTTGTTGTTGGCCATGGATATGCATCACCACATTTTATTCCTGTCGCAGGATGCCATAAAGTTCCAGAACTTCCAAATATTATTGGGTCAGTGAGTGATTGGTCGTAATATTCATCGCAAGAACCATAATCCCATTTCTTGCATCCTATACTACATAACGATTTACAATAAGAGGAAGGATCGCACCAGCCATCAAGGCCTTGGTATGCATCAGCAGATGCCTGTGTTTTTGAACTAGAAACAGATGGTGGAAGAAGAGGTATTATAGCTCCTGGCAAATAACTCGGTGTTGTTGTTTTAACAACTTGAAGTGCTATAGTTGCATAACTGCATGGCTCACACCATCCATATCTCCTAAGTTTTGGCATCTCTTCATGCGAGCCTTTTTCAAGTTTGCATCTCCCTGTTGAGAGTATGCTTATATAATTTGGCGAATATCTATAATCCTCTTTATAATAATTATCTTCATAATAAATATCTTCATAATTATAGTAACCATACGGCACATGCCCAAAAGAATCCGCCTGATCATACGATGTAAAATTATAAACAATATAATCTATCCCTTCTTTCATCTGACAATTTTTAACTAGTGCAGTATTCTCAAATTGATCTTTTAGAAGAAGGCTAAAACCTATTTCTTCTTGGTGGTTTTCACGAACGTTTTTGTAGTCATCACCTTCCATTGAGCCAAAGAAAACTATTGCAGCAGGAAATAGTGAATCCAAGCCGCCAACGTTCCAATTATCTCTATTTAGAACAAGTTCGTCCATATTATATCCTACTGACTTAGTTTCTATATTTCTAAATATTAGTTCGTTCATATGAGATTCTGCTAACCTAGTTTCTATATTTGTAGATATTGTTAGCGGATATGCCATATAAGAGGTATCCATGATTTTTTCATAATTTATAGAGGACTCCTCATCTAATGGTGTTAGATCGCTCATCAAAAAGTCTCCATACCACCATCTTGGCATGCAAAGAACAGCATTACCAGCGCCCAATAATCCATCACCTTTGTTGTCAGACCATGTGATACAATCGCAGAATACTGCCTCTCCTGTATCCTTATCAATACATACTTCTCTTGAATAATCCTTTGTTGCACATGTTCCTGATTTACACTCTGTTGCTTCTAAGTTACATTCAAATGGCATTTTCACATTTCCGATATCATAATCGCCTCGATAGATGAAAGGAAGAGCCTTTGCATAGAACGCCCTGTCAATCTGAGAGTAAGTATAGAGATTAATAGGGCTCAAACTATCTAATGAAACAAAACCACCTTCTTTAAGAATACCAACTTGTTTGTTGTAATAAGTAAATTTATAGGAATTCATAAAATTCGTATAAGCAGGTTGCACACCACTAACAGAATATCCGTAATTAGTTGTGTTGAAGGGCTCAATAAGAGTATCATTAATGCAAATCCCAGGATCATTGAAATATTTAACAGGATTAAAAATCTTCAAGCCATGCTGTTCTGCATAATCAATGCTCTTTCCATTAAGAACAGATGCACTATCAAGAGTGATGAGATAATTTTCAAATCTGTCCATTGTACCTACTGGGTTAATACCACAAAATTTATCTGTATGAGGATAGATAAGACTTCCACGCTGGTAGCTTTCAAAACTAGGGCCGAAACCAACCCTAAATGTATTCACGAACGAGTTGCGGGTATTCTTAAAAACATTTTTTAAATTTTCATCTATTGGAACGAATTTACATGTTGAACCCATTAGACCTGTTAGCATCTCTGGAGAATAACCTTTTGAACCTGATTCAATAGCTATAAATCCTGATGACGGAAGTGAAGGAGTAAACTTAAATGGACCACAAACCATTGCATTGCAATTTGACTGAATGCAATCAGTAATCTCTGGTTGAGAACAGATTGGAATTTCTATAGAATCTGGACTAGCTTGAGTAATCTTGTTAATTGAAACATTGCAATAGCCTTTTTTAATATCACAGTTATTGGTTTGAATAACCTCTCCTGATTCAAGACCAAGATCCTTTTTGTATTGATCCATATTACTGTCAATATATTTGCATTCTCCGTTCTGAGCTGCGTATTTTTTATCACAGCAACCAAAACTTGTATTTTTCTTAATAGTGCAACCTGCAGTGGCAAAAATACTAATAAAGACAATAATCATAATGGCAATAAAAACAAATGTTAATAGATAGTGTTTATTTTTATTCCTTCTTATCATCAAATCACCCTCGCAACATAACGCATGATATCCTGTGGCTCGCCACCAAATAAGTACATCAGATATCTCACAAATATTAAAGTAATTGCAAGAACAACAAACGGATGCAGAAGTAATAACATGTAAATACTTTGAAGATCGCTAACTGTTTTTTGAATGATTGATGCTGAGCCTACTGCAGAATCCTGTTGAGCAGCTGTTACTGCAGATACAACTCCTGAAAAAACTGGGTAACAGCTAGTTGGTTTTATCTGCTGCGGAAACACCTCATAGCTACTGACCTTAACGAATCCTGGGTCAGTTAGAACGAAAATTAATGGAAAGATTAGATAAAGCCCTAAAGCAATAGAAATGAAAAATGCGCCAACTCCTCTTGTAAAATTAAAGGCACGCAAAACAATGCCAACTGGCAAGAACACTGGCAGCATGTTACTCTTGACATAATTTATGAAAACTAGTATTCCATTAAGACCAATTAACAAAGTAGTAATTACTATATTAAGTAAACGCATCTGCTCTGCTTCGCTAAACCACGTATCAATCCAACTTCCCTGGAATGCTGGTACTCCAGCAACAGAAACTACAATAGAAAGTTTCCAAAAAGGCCAGTATGCATTTGAATATACTTTTTCCTGCATGTCTGCAAGCATATATGCCTTTTCATTAACGCGGCATTTTATGACTTCCATGAGATTAAGAGTATTTTCAGTATTTGGATCAACAACTGGAATTTGATTTGCACCACATTTTATATAGCTAGCCGCACCAAGCACATCTTTTATGATATATGATTCTACTCCAAGAATTATTTCAACAATAAATACAAGAATCAAAAATGTTGCAATAGCCTGAATGATTTCAGCTTTTGAATT
Organism: Microcaldota archaeon; assembly: GCA_041694845.1. Classification (GTDB taxonomy): domain Archaea; phylum Micrarchaeota; class Micrarchaeia; order Anstonellales; family Bilamarchaeaceae; genus JBGFRY01. The sequence continues at coordinate 14,569 of JBGFRY010000030.1, read as the reverse complement.
TCTTTCGAGTTCTTGCATATTAAATGCATGGCCAATTCCAACAAGCAATCCTCTTATGAGGATGACGATAAACGTGGCTATGAGTGGAAGGCTGAACCAAAGCCCTTTATTTTGAAGATCTTCAAGGAAAATTGATATTTCACTCATGACAACCACATCATATCACATCATTTGAACTACCCTACTAAGATCGATATCTTCACCTAGTAAACGAGCTACATAACGAATGCTAGCGATAGTGGCAACTAATGCAATTGTTGGAAGAAACACTGCGAAAATAAATGCGCCGCTACTGTCCATTATTGTATTTGCATAATTGCAAGGAACTGTAGATTCTTCATTGTTTCCTTCTTCCTGCATAACATTCTTACCTAATGCTTCTATAATTCCTTCATCAGTAGGACAACTTGATTGTGTTATAACGCTTCCTATAATATTAAATATTGCCAATAGACTTGGGTAGATAAATAAAAATGAAAATACAACAGCTAAGATTAAACCCCCAAAAGAGCGCATATATGGCATTGAACGAAGGAAAATCCCAAATGGAATGAATAGTAGTGCTATCCCACTGTATGTATAATTTAATATAAACAAATAATTTAGAGAAGAGAGGTAAGAAAACAGGGAAGTATTGAAAGAAACAGTGAATGCAGCAGAAGCAAGTGCAACACCAGCATAAGGTGCGGTATGGTAGCCTGATGGATTAAAGAGACAAAAAGTATAGCTAAGACAATACCAGCGTGCTCTTCCTTCTAGCATGTTGAATCTTGCGAGCATCGCCCTTTGTCCTCTTAATACATCATGTGAGTATTTAGCTACATCCTCCAAATAGGTTTTTGCAGCATCATAAATATTCTGGTGAGCTAATGTAGGTGATATTATTGTTTTATCCTGCGTAAGTGCAACTATATCTGAAAAATTGAATGTGCAAAAAGAGTTTATAAGACCAACAATCAACAAAGCTGATGCAAGTGAAATGAATATTTGAAAGAATTCTGTTTTTGCCCATACGATAATTTTTTGGTTTTGGATCATTTCTCCAAACATATAAGAGAGCGCTACAATGATAGAAGTGATAACTCCTGCAAATGCAGTAAGCGGAATGATACTATCAGTAATTATTTGCGAAAATCCAAGAGCACCGTCACCATCACATAACAATTGCCCTGCGACCATATTTAACCAACCAATTACGCAATTCTAGAAAGTGCGCTTACATCCACCTCTGCACCAGCAAGAGCAGAAAATGCTCTTATCGAAGCAATCATAGCGCCTATCGGGATTATAACTCCCAAACTAGCATTTACAAGCATAACATATAGATATCCCATAGATTTACTGTTCATATCATTTAATGCACTGACAACAGAATCGACATTGCTATTCTCATCAGCACGATCAGGGTTGTACATATCGCATTCATTAATCTTATTAAGATTTTGAACCTCTAGATTAATTGGCTTAATGATTGAACCAGGAGGTACATTTTCTATATTACTCTTTGCTGTTTTTGCTAATTCATCAAAAATAAATACAGTAAGAGGAAGGACAAAATAAAATGCAATGCTAAGTGCTATCAAAAATCCGCCAGCTCCTCTAGTAAATTTGAAAGTACGCAAAAATATACCTAATGGGAGAAATATTGTAAATGCGTATTTTGAACCGATAGTAAGAAGTATCTCTAGCGATTTTTCTTCCATTAATGCGATTGAGAGAACTTGATAGGAAGTAGAGTAAATTGGGGTTATTGCTCGATATGACCCACATGCTGCAACGTAAACAGATGTACCCATAAATGAACAGAAAACACTTATTGAAGATTCTCTGCCAGCATCATCAGCTTGATCTTTTACATTCTCGAATATCAAATCTAATTTTGATATTATATCTTGCGAGATCTTAATGGATGCTTTTTGCACACCACCATTTGCTCCAAATTCTGGTGAAGCAAATAAAGAATCAAAGAACGTGTGTGTACTGTAAAGCAATGCGACCATAACAACTGTAACTATGAGTTGCCAAAACTCCTCTTGGGCAAGAAATTTGAGCTCGTTTATTGTAAAGCCAATAGCGATCATATACATTAAAGCAAGAATCATAAAAGAGAGTAATAGCGCCTGTGCAGTAAGCTCTAACCAACCTGCAAATATTATATTAGTGAGAAACAGGAAAGAAATCAATATTGCAACTATCAGCGTTCGGAGTTTTATCATAAATCATAACACCTTTTGCAGACCAGGAATTTCAATATCGCCTCCAAAAAGTGGAGAAAATGTTTTTATGAACATAACAGTAACAAGAATATTAAGAAGTGGAAGAAGAAAACTAGGTAATAGGACTGATGCTACATTCTTTATGTCATCTCTACCAACCATTCCTTTGTTTGATTGCTTTGTAACATCAGCAGGAGAAATCAATGGCGTATCCTGTTGAGAGCATCCGTCCAAACAGTTTAGATATATTGGTGGGTCAAATGTGTACTGAACAGGAACAAAAACGCAACCATCACATTCTTTCTCTAATGTCTCCTCATCTGCTATCTGATATGCGCATGAAGAATAAGGATCATCTTTAACAGCAACACATGACTTTAATGTTGCCTTTGTGAATGTCTCTACTTGAGTTCCATTTGGCATCATGACTTTATATTTATCAGTAGAAAGGCAGTCTTCTAGTCTCCAGTTTTGATTATCTTTTAATGCAACACGACATTCAATTGGAGAGTAGATACAGTTATACTCTTTCTTTTTCAGAGTTTTATATGATTCTATATAATCGCAATTTGTTGAAAGTGGAGGAATAGTACGGCATTTTTTTGGGCATTTTTTTGGTGTATTATAATTATCAGGATGTGCTATAAGATCTACGTATGGAATATATTTGCAACTACCATCCAACGCTGCACAGGCAAATTGCGTAGTATAATTAAGGCATTTTGGAAGAGCAGGATATGGAATAATTCTACACTCTTGTGGACAGTATCCTCCATATTGCGCAAACGCAGTATGATTTGCCATCCACTCGCATGAATAAATTTTTATATTACCACTTATGGTGACAGATTCGATTTTGCCTGTGGATAAGTTATATGCCAAGGTAGCTGCTTTGTCATTTGTTTGAGCTGCTCCTGATTCCTCGAGACGTTTAGATAATTCATTAACTGAAAAATACTGAGTGAATTGCATTTTAGGTGGTGTAATTGGCGAAGAACTCTCAAATGCAAGAGGTGCAGTTTTGCATTCCTCTGGACAGGAAACTGCACCATATACGCCGACTACAGCATCGCCAAAAAGCATTACGTTCATAGTAAACCAATTAAACACGTACATAGTCGGAAAAACAAACATTACTCCTATTCCTATTGCCATTAAAAGGCCGCCAAGCTTTCGTGTAAAAAAGAGTGTCCTAGCAACTATACCAATCAAAAGAAGTGCAGGTGCAATAGTAAATGAAATTTTCTCAATGAAAAATTGTTGAGCATAGATAGAAGAAAGAATAGTTGCATATGTTTCTAATACAATATTCAACCGCTCTGTTTGAAGGATAAGATGCGCACCATCTGCATAGGAAAAAGACCCCCAGAGACATGGGATCGGTAGAATAAATGTGTTGCACGACCAGCCAGTTCTGCTTGCAGCCTCTTCTGCATAATTAAATGCAGAGATAAGATTTCCACGGGCTGCATTATTTATAGTATCTAACAGGTCTTTGAAATATGCCTGGGATATTTTTTTCGCACAAAAATCAGTTGGTCCGCAATTTAGAATAGTGTCTGGATTATTAGGATCTAGTATATCACTCTCATTCACAAACATTGCAGTAATTAAATCAAGAAAAGTTATAGTTGACAAAAGTACTGCAACAATGATTGCGGTAACGATTGTTTGGTTTAATTCAACAGCTGCAAAACCTTTTAGATCAGGCATATCAAATCCAACACCGACCATGTAAACAATGGCTACAACTATCACAGAAAACATTACAGCCAAAAGTGAAAGAACGCGCCAGTCTTTAACAAGTTCGAATGCTGATGTCTGCTCTGTTTTTTGCAATATTTCTGTTACATCTTGCGTGTATGAGAGTGAAAGTAAAGCTAGTAGCACGAAAATGATTAGAACAAAACTGAAAACTGAAAATTTAAAACTTTTCATCCCAACACCCTTAATGCCTTATTTATTGCAGCGAGATAGGTTATAAATATGGCAAGTGTTAAGTTAGGAAGGAAAAATGCCTGGGGGAGTAATCTTGCAGCAGTGTAAAAGCTATTCTTACCACAATCACCAACTACATGATCGTCTATTATATTTTTCATTGATTGATCACATCCTTGTGGTGGTGGTGGCGTAACAACATCATACATCAACCCATTTAAAACATACATGAAAGGGAGAATTGTAAAAAGACCAAGTGCAAATGCGATGACAATATTCCCCATCTGGCGCATACTTGGAAATAACCTTAAGAAAAAGCCAAGTGGTAGGAGATAAACTTCACCATAATCAATGACAAATTTAAGGAGTAATTTTTGTACGTTAATGCTAATAAGAGCTGGCAAGATAAAAAATGTGTTTAGGCTATCATATTGCAAAGCATGGGTTCTTTTGTAGGCATTTGTAGCAATTGTAAGTCCGCCATAAAATGGAAAATATAACGAATAACCCCACGTAGACGACATTGTTGCATCTATTGTTTTTTTGATTAGGTGTCCTGAAAAATAAGATGCGTCAGAACTCATATAAAAAATCATATCATAAGCGATGTCAAGAAGGGATTTACCAGAGGTATAATGAGGTGATATAATTCCGGCTTTTTGAACATAGAAATCAAAGAATAATCGCATAGCTTCACATGAGAAAAATAAGATTCCTGAAAAAACAACTAATATAGCAAGTGAAAAGAAAAGATGGAACATCTCATCCTTATAAAAAATCTGGAACTGCGGATTATTCGTAGTTTTTCCTATCATGTATGCAAGTATGATCATAAATACAGTAAATGCTAGAATGCCTGGAAGCAGGAGGCGATTATCCTCGAAATTCAAAATATAATGCGTAGCATTACTGCTGCAGCTAAGCTGTTCTGCAAATGAAAGTGATATCAGCAAAAGTAAAATGAAGAAATATTGCAGTTTACTTTTCATCAAATCAACTTCTGAATTGCTGGTAGCATATATTCGCCACCTAATGCAGTTGATACACTTCTTATTCCAACATATGTTATGATCCCTATTACAAGAACGTTAATGTAACTTAACAGAACTATACTATTTACACCTTTAAGAAATTCATGTATAATATTGTATACTATACCTGCATCTATACCACTTAACTTGTTCGCTAAATAAAAAGACGTGCCATATGTTAATTGCACAATGTCATTTGCAAATGGGTAGGCATGATAGACTGTATAACTCCAAACACTGGCAAAACACGCAGTGTAACATGCTGCATAGCCAGGACCTGTTCCAGCACAGCTTGGTATGCAATATGAAATCCCGGATATTATCCCCCAGATCTCGCCTGGCAATGATGTAAATAACTTAAATGCATCATTTTTGCAAAGATCGCCGAATCCAATTGGAATAGTAAGATGGATAGCATTAAGCTCACTTGAACTAAGTTCTATCATTTTATCAAGATCTACTAAATTAATCTGGGTATGAAATTGTGATACAAGGAAAACCGAAAATGGGAGAAAGATGTATGCACCAACACAAAGTGCGATCATTGTTGTGCCAAGCCTGCGGCTAAATGGGATTAAACGTAATGAGAGGGCAAATGGAAGGAGCAATACTGACGCTACGAGAAAGAATTCTAAAAGAACGATAGTTGAGTTATATACCATTATGGCAGTTGAAAGCCCTGCTGCTGCATGTGAAACTAATAAAAGAAGCGTACCAACACCTGTGAATGGTGCGGTGACATCGGTGTGAGAAAAGTATAGAAAACTAATTGGATAGATATATCTATAACCTGTTAAAAGAGTAAGCTCATGAGATGCGTATATAGTTGATGTATAAGCAACAAGAAGATAATTATCCCGAAATACAGTTAATGTATTTATAGATGAAGTAACAAAATTTGGTGTTCCTGTGAGAATGCTTATAAGATCTGGGGTCAAGAATATTGATAATACGATCACAGAAAGAATTACGCCAATTATAAATTCTCTAAACTCTATCTTTGCCCATGCTTCAAGCTGTGGCATATTAAATGCATGACTAAGCATAGAAGCTAGCGATATAATCACGATAACTGTTATGGCAGTTGCAGGGAGAACTATCCAAAAAAGGCCTGATTGGACTATATTAAACTCATCAACAGCAAAAGAAACTGAAAGCATCATCGTAGTAACGAAAAAGAAGATTGCTACAAAGCGTATCAGCATACTTATACTATAAATGTAAAATTTATATATGTTGATAAAATTATTACTACTAGGGAGTTTATCATGACGCGATTGAATAATATAATGGATACAAGACCAACAAAAAGGCTTAAACATCTGCTTAGTTATGGGAATATTTGGATGTATATACTATCGCTAATAAAAGAGAAAAAAGAAGTTTACGCATATACACTTGATAAACAATTAGAAGAGGAATTTTTCTTCAGACCAAACAGAATTATGTTATATGTTGTTTTGTATAAACTAGAAGATGAAGGGATAATCAAAGGAAAACAAAAAACTATTGAACGCAGAAAGTATTATGTTCTGACTAAAAAAGGGGAGGGAGTTTTAAAATTTACAAAGGAGTATCTAAATACACTTAGCAAAAGGTTATGAAAGGTTGTGACTGTGTTGCGAATTGTTGTAACTGGAGTACCTGGAACTGGAAAAACAATTATTGCTAAGATGCTTGCAAAAAAAATTGGTTATGGATTAATTGACATAAAAAAAATAGTAGAAAAAAATAAAATCTATGAAATCAAAGATAAAGAAAAAATAGTTAATTTGAAAAAATTAAGGCAAGCAATACTCAAAGAGTTGGGACTTGAGTTGATTACTAAAGGCTATATAATTGAAGGTCATCTTGCTTGCGAGATTGCACTCACTGCTGATCTTGTTATAGTACTGCGGACTAATCCAAATACCTTAATTAAAAGGCTAAGAAGAAGAGGTTATGATAAAAAGAAAATCGCTGAAAATATACTTGCAGAATTGTTAGATTATTGTGTTGTAAACGCTATGAAAAATTATCGTACTACTGTTGTTGAACTTGATACAAGTAGAAGAAATAAAGAAAAATGTGTCGATATAATAATAAGGGAAATGAAAAATAAAAAGAAAAATAAAAAAATTGATTGTATAAACTATAGGAATGAGTTGCTTAAATATCTCGGCTTAAAATAACATATTGTAATAGGTTTTGAATATGGTTGATATTGATGAGAAAAGACTGATTGAAGCTGCACTCTTTATAAGTGCAAGATCACTCTCTATAGGAGAGATACGAACACTTACTGGGATAGGTGCTATTGGCTACTTGCAGAGAACAATTCAAGCATTGCAAAATGAGTATAATGAAAGCGAACGTGCAATTGAGATTATAGAAGTTGAAGGAAAATATTTAATGAGAGTCAAAACAGCGTATATTAATAGAGTAAAACAGTTTGCACAGGAAACTGAATTAAGCAAAAGAGCACTGCGCACACTTGCGTATATATCAAAACATGATGCTGTGTTGAAAAGTGAGCTGATGAAGCGCATTGGTTCACAAATTTATGAAGATGTTAAAGAGCTCGTAGAGAGTGGGTTTGTAAAACCACAGAAAGCAGGTAGAAGTGCGAAGCTATTTGTTACTGAAAAATTCAAGAAATACTTCGCGCAGGAATAAACACTTATTATAATTTTTTCTCTCTTAGATCTATTGTATCCTCTGTATCTTTTCCAGTTCCAATAAGAGTTACTGGAACACCTAATCTATTTTCAATATCTTTTATAAATGATTTTGCCTCATTTGTAAGTGCTGCGAATTTTCTCACACCAGCATTACCAGGAAATCTCACATCCAATTTTGTCAGAGCAATCTGCGTTGCGTTATTTATCATTGTTGCTAATTTTAATTCATCCCAGTGTAATTCTACGGATGTTCTTCTTGGCCTTTCAGTAACAGTACCATACTCCTGCATCCCAATAGTTGATGCTTCCTCCTTACTTATCTCATTTTTAAGAGGCCCAAAACCAACTCGTGTTGTGTAAGATTTTATTACCATTACCACATCATCTATAGATCTTGGTCCAAGACCAACATCTGCTGCAATCGTTGATGCACTTGTATCCTTCGACGTACAAAATGGATAAGTTCCATAAAGAACTGAAAGCATGAAACCCTGCGAACCTTCTACAAGAACATTTTTTGCTTTGTTTACTTCTTCTGGAACATCAGTTATGTATTTTGAAAGTTCTTGAATTTCAACAGCAAGTTTTGCAACCCGTAAAACGCGATCAGCAACTGCTGGCCCGCAACCTGTTTTTGTAGTCCCTATTTTTACAGAGTTCTCACTTGAAGAATCTCTTTCAATATGTTCCTTTGTTATTATTGTAGAGCGTTTGTCAATCCCAATTCTATTGTAAGTTTTTGTCATCTCAACTTCTTTTAAAAATACTTCTGGGTTTACACTAACACCTGCGCCTATAAGTATTCTTGCACCTTTGTAAACAAAACCGCACGAAAGCATTCGTAATGGATAGCGAACTCCTTTGTAATTAACTTCATGGCCAGCATTAGGTCCGACTCCGCCACGTGCGACTATCTCTGGTTTATCATTAATCGCAACGTAACTAACTATCTTACCTTTGCCCTCATCACCATACTGTCCGCCTATGATAATCGTTCGGCCCATAGTATACTAAATAATAGAATAGATTTATTTATGTTAACTAAGCCTTAATTCAGCTTCACTCTCGTAAGTTCAGTCAAGTCAGAAAGCGCATTACCAATGATTTTGTTGTCAGAAACTGTATAAAGTACATCTTCAATATATAATGATCTTTTTACAGAATCACCGTGAACATAGTAATAATAAACATATTTTTCAAATGTTTTATTGTCTTCAATATGGGTTATTTCTCCTTTTAACTGAAACCCATCGTTTAATGTTAGTTTATATACATAGGCTCCGTCAAATACAAAATCCCCATAGGTATTTGCAGGAATGTCTTCACCGTATTTTTCTCTATCGATTACCGCCAACTTAATTGGGAGTACTAATAGCTCTTTTTTCTTATCATACAAGAATGCTTTATGATCGTTCAATGCATATGAGTTTGTTCCTCTGTCACCTATTACAATTTTGTGCATTTCTTTTGGTTTTGAAACATCTGAAACATCAAACACTGCCATTTTTAGGCCCTGGTCCCATGCAAAATCACCTTCTTCTGCTTCCACGGTTTCTTTACCAACCCCAATTATATGGTCTTTGTCTATTGGGTGGAGATAATCAGAGTAACCAGGTATTTTTAACTCTCCTAAAACCTCTGGTTTCTCCTGATTGCTAAGATTAATCACAAACAATGGGTCTACTTTCTTGAATGTAACTAGATATGCCCTATCACCAATGAATCTTGCTGAATATATTTTTTCTCCTGGTGCAAGATCTTCAAGTTTACCTTTCTGCTTTAGCTCGCTGTCAAATGTGTAGATATTATTAGAAGTTGTGCTTTTACCATAAGGTAAAATTTCGCTTTTTGTTGTTGCTATTCTAAAGTATCCATTGTATTCGTCCATTGAGAACTGATTTAGGATATATCCTGCTGCATTCATTGATCCTAAATAGGAAATATTCATAGTATCAATGGCGAACTTATGAACGATTGTTTTTTCTGAGGATTGATAGAAGTAATAAGGTATACCTGAGTAAGGATACCACCCTTCACTGTAGTCTACTTCTGCAACATATAAATTCTCAAAAGATGCGTATATATTCTCTCCAGATGCTACTACAACTTCTTTTTTTATCTCTGCATCTGGGTTACTCATTGAAATTGCACCTACAATAACAAAACTTTTCGCGTTTACTGGTGGCAGATAACCTATATCACCACACTTAGTTATCTCTGTAGGTTGCTTTTCTACTTGGCCAGTTTTTTGGTCTCTATATAAAGGAACAATTTTACCTGGATCTTCAGGAATTGAGTATTGGTATTTCCTGAGTATAAAATATGCAGTTGATTCTATTTTTCTTGATGAGATGTAAGCACCTTCAAATTCAAGAGTGCGCAAAAGCTTTGGTTTTTCCTTATTAGAAATATCCCATAATTGAAGAACAGTCAAATCAGCATAGTAATATTTGTATAATGCATTATATTCTTCATCATACCAGTAATTGTGTTTACCTCCAAATATAAGAACGGTGTTTCCATTTATGAATATTTCATATGGTGTTATATTAACAAGAGTTGTTGATGATAACTCTTTTGCGCTCTCTGCAGGGTAAGCTTCCACAATATACAGTTTTCCATTTGAAACAGTGTATATGTTTTTACCATCTGTCTTTACAATATCTGCTTCATCAACACCTGCTACTTGAACATTTGTTGGAGAATGCTCTTGGGCAGCTGTGTATTCAATAGCACCTGTTGTTACTGTTGGCATGGTTGTTATAGATTTTTCTATTCCATAATAAGAAATGCTTTTTGCATTTTTGAACGCAGATACGATATCAGTACAAGAAGAGAATTTTGGAAGTCCTGTAGAAATCTTTTCACTGGTTGGACTGCTTGGCCATATTGGCTGTTTAGGAAGCTCTACACAGCCAAAAAGTAGAATTAATGATAAACATGCTATTATCAAAACATAAAAATGCGACTTTTTTATCATTAAAATCACTTATACTATTAGAAAAGTAGAAATATAAAAATGGTTGGTTTTATCATGTTAAATCAAATAGTTCAATGATCTTCATTATTATGTTCACCAACATTCTGTTTTAAAATATAATACTAAACAATTGCATTTTTAATTTCTCGTCGTAAATACATTATGAACTCCTATGCATCTACGACGGAAATTAATAAACAGATTTTTTTCTTTTTTAGTTTTTTTAAAGTATCTTTTCAAACTCGAGTTTGCGATAGATGAGTTATATAGTTAAAGAATCAGAAGCAGAAAAGATAAGAAAGACAAAAAATATCTACTAATAATGACTAACTTAAATCTAATTGTTATCCATAGCCCTCCAGCAGTAGAAGAAACACCTGGTGTAATTTCACATATGTTAAACTCGCTTGCAAGCGAAGGTATCAATGTTGTTGAATTCGTTTCTTGCTATACTGATACAATCTTTGTGGTCAAGGGATCTAACGCTGCCAAAGCGTATGAAATTTTACAGAAATTGACTAGCTAAGAAGAAACGTTGATTATACTTTCTCACATTTTAATGTTTGAGTTCAAGTATTTTTTTTATTATTACATCTGGGGGGTAGGTACCTCTTAGTATAAGTTTTTCATTGATTACTGTGAAAGGAACTGACATTATATTATATTTCTCCCCTAACTGTTGGAAAACAGTGATGTCAATAACATCACCTTTTATCATTGGATTAATCATTGCAAAATCATGTGCAACTTTAGCAATTGATGAACAGTAGGGACATTGTGGAGTCACAAAAACTTGAATATGCACTGGGAAATTAATTTTTTTGACTTCTTTAGCTAATTCTTGGAATATATCTATTTCTCCGCGTGATAAATCAATTAAATCAATTAAAAATGTTTCAAATTCATAACCGCTTGGAAATCCGTAATATCGCAGTATAGTTTTATCATTCTGCATAGCTAGCCCTGGTGCCTTATCGATGCCAAGTGCCTTTGCATTTGTAATATTCTGCTCAAAAATAAGAACTTCTTTGTTTATTTTAGAAGTTAATGTTGCTAATTCGCTAATCATTTCTTCAGCATAATGGCACGTGGTACATTCATTCTCTGGTTTAAAAAATGTCAATTTTATTTGATTATTTAACGCATTAAATTTTTGTTTGATAATTTTTTTTGTTTCTTCATCTATAACTGGCATACACCCACCAATTAAGTGTTATGGAGATAAATTAATAAATAATAGCAGTCGAGTATGCTGAAAAAACTTTGACTGTAAAAAAAGAATATGCTCCTGCCGCTAGCTCAGAGGATGAAAGGAATGCCGTGTATGATATTCGAACTCGCTATATACTAATGTTATTTAACAACCATTTCCAAAGTGGAATATACTTTATACCTTTCTTATTTGTTTGCTCAAAGTCTTTTGTTATCAGCATTAGTTTTGCATTTGGGTTTTTTTCTTTAAATTCTATCAACCCATCTGTTTCCCTCTTGTGTGGGGTATCACTATAAGCAACATTTATTGCAGTTAAATTGTTTCCTTCTCTAACTATAAAATCAACTTCCTTTTTGCCTTTCCAGAAATATATATCTTTTCCTCTTCTTTTTAGTTCTGTCGATACTGCATTCTCAGCAAGCTTGCCTGAATCATTTGAGAATTTGAATGAAACAGCATTTCTTAATCCTGTGTCTATTGAATAGCATTTCATGCCCTTTTTTATCTGCACTTTGACTTTCCATGAAAATTGCTTTGCATAGTAAAACAAAAACACCTCTTCCAGCATAGACAAGTATTTCCTAACAGTTTCATTATGTATGCTTAGGGCTTTAGCAATACTATTTTCAGAGAATGGAACACCTATATTCGTCATTAGATAATACGCCAGTTTTTTTACAGTATCAGAATCTGCATTAAATCTTGAAACCACATCCCTCATAAGTATGTCGTTGTAAGTGTTAACCAGAATTGGTTCTTTGGTTACTACTTTTCCAGACAAGGTTTCAGGGAATCCGCCTTCTTGCAGAAACCTTTCTAAGTAATGAGCCACCTTCTCTTTTTGGAAAGGGTCTTTGTAGTCTACATTGTGTTTGGAGATAAATTCCTTGAATGAAAATGGAGTTACTAATACAGTTATGTGCCTGCCAGTCAGTGTTTTTCCAACGTCTCTTGAGATCAAGGAAGCAGACGACCCAGATACAAGTATTTGCCTGAATTCCTTTCTGTCATAGTACACTCTTATCTCTTTTTCCCATCCAGACAAATTTTGAATTTCATCCAGAAAAACATATTTTATCTCCGGCTTTATTTCGAGAGCTGTAGAAATTGTTTTTTTCACTTCTTTGAATTCAGGGTCATCAAAATTCAAATACAGTATCTCTTCAGGTTTAATGCCTGTTTTTATAAGATAAGAAATGAGTTGATACATCAGGAATGTTTTGCCAGCTCTCCTGACTCCTATAATGTCCTTTATATAAGAGGAATCTATCAGGCTTATGGTGTTTTTTAAAATATCTCTCTCTACCCATTCAAATTCATCTAACTTTTCTGGATTTGACCACCAGAAATTCCATTTCATTATTGAGGTTTTCACACACAGTTATTGTTCAGACATATTTATAAATGTTTTCATTGAAGTGAAGGATTATAGTAGTTTTCCCTTCACTTAAATGAATATAAATGAGTAATATGCTTATTTTTGCACATTCAGAGCAAGTAAAAATGCTCCTGCCGAGAAAGTCAGTTTTCTGTTACGAGTTTTGAGATGCGGAACGCAAGACTCAAGACACTTTTGAACTCGGGTCCTCAGAGTGAGAGTCTGATATCCTTGACCGGACTAGACTACAGGAGCAATCTAATCAATAAATATCTTGGCAAAAAAGTTTATTCATCGCTTGCGTAAAGCCAAAACCTTTCTTTTTCGTACTCAAATAACTCATCATGCTTGAAGAATCGTTGAATTTCCTTTGCAGCAATTTCTTTTGAATCGCTTGCATGAATTACGTTACGCGATGTTGAATTTGAAAAGTCTCCGCGGATTGTTCCTGCAGATGCTTTCGTTGCATTTGTTGGTCCGCATAATGTACGAACTACCTCAACTGCTTCTTTACCTTCGACAACAATTGCAATAATCGGATTACTTGTCATGAATTTTTCCAGATCAGAATAGAATGGTTTGCCAACTAAATGTGCGTAATGCTCTTTTGCTAGTGTAGGTGTCATTTTCAACATCTTCATGCCAATTATTTTCAAACCTTTTCTCTCAATTCGCGTAGTAATCTCACCGATAAATCCGCGTTGGACTGCATCTGGTTTCAGTAATACTAAAGTTCTTTCTGCTGGCATAAAATTCATTCTCATGAAAATTTATTCATAAAACTACAGCTTCTTAATCGCTTTTGTCTGTGCTCTTGTCTCAGAGCTTGGCATGTCACCAGTTTTTTTCTCAAGGTCTTTGAAGAGTCTATATGCTTTCGTCCATTTTTTTCTTCTTCCTTCTCTGCCAAGATCTAATTGATTTCTCCTACATTTACTCGAACAAAAATAATATATCGTTCCATCTTTTTTTGCATAAAGCACTCCGCTTCCTTTTAGAACTTGATTAGAACAAAATGAACAAGTTGGCATAAAAAATTTCACCTTTATTTCTTTATATAAATTTTTATAATTGAACGGATCGCCGTTCAATAGCATAAAAATTTAACATTTATTTCTTTATATAAATTTTTATAATTGAACGGATCGCCGTT
>JBGFRY010000016.1:0-9796 GCA_041694845.1 Microcaldota archaeon | reverse complement strand
AAAACAACAAGATTATTTCTAAAGAAGTTAATTAATGTGTTAAAAGAAGTTCGGAACTACTGACTAGTAGACTTTGCAATAGATTTATAATGCTTAAATGTTAGCAATTATCAAAAAGGATTAATCCAGGTGTGAGGTATGAATAAAAAATCTAATAAGGTAGAAAAGGTTTCTGTAGAAAGTAAATGCAGCCACAACTATCCAAAAGAGGAGTCATTGAAAAATGAGGAAAAATCAGCAGTAGGCATAGGCATTGTTTTAGGTATTGCATATCTACTTATTGGTGCACTTGTAATCATTGCACCAGAAGTAACAGCAAAGATTTTTAGAGCTCTTACTTTTGGACAATTTGAGATTAAGGAAATTGCTCCAGACTCAAAAGTTCTTCTGATAGGTCTCATTGCAATAGTAATGGCAGGTATTATCGGCGGTTTCCTATATGCAAAGATATATAACATGATAAAAAAGTATAACTAATTCCAGGCTGTTTAATGAAGCATTCTGTTGCAACGTTAGGGTCACACTCAGCACTTGATGTATGCGAAGGTGCAAAGAACGAGGGATTTAGGACAGTTGTTGTTGCACAGAATGGGAGGGAGAAGACCTATCTTTATTATAAAACACGAGAGAGAAAACTAGGAAAAAATAAGCAAAAGATTGGAGTAGTCGATGAGATTCTCCTTCTTAACAAATTTAGCGAAATAACTAACAAGATCCCACTGGATTTCATAAAAAAACGAAATGCAGTTTTCATTCCTAATAGATCATTTTCAGTTTATGTTGGATATGATAATATTGAAAAGAATTTTCCTGTCCCTATATTTGGCAATCGCTATTTGCTTCGAGCTGAAGAGCGAGACCAACCGAAAAATCAATATTATCTGATGCAAAAAGCAAGGATAAGATACCCAAAATCGATTCAATCTCCAGATAAAATCGACAGGATGTGCATTGTGAAAGTAAGTGAAGCAAAAAGATCATATGAACGAGCCTTTTTTATTGCAAATAGCCAAGAAGAATTCAGGACAAAGAAAGAGTGGTTGTTACGCAATACTCTAATCACAGAAGAAGGGCTTGCAAAAGCGCGTATTGAAGAATTTGTAATTGGAGCACAGGTTAACCTAAATTTTTTTTATTCTCCAATCTACGAAGATTTGGAATTATTAGGAATAGATATAAGAAGACAAACGAATCTTGACGGTTTGTTAAGAATGACTTCAGATGTGCAACTTGAAGCACTTAAGCATCTACAGCCTCGAAATATTGAAGTTGGACATATTGCATGTACCATTCGTGAATCTCTTCTTGAACAGGCATTTGAACTTGGAGAAAGGATAGTTAGTACTGTAAAAAAAGAATATAAGAACGGGCTTACCGGTCCTTTTGCACTGCAATGTGCGATAACAGAAGAAGATGGGAAAGAGGATTTCATATGTTTTGATCTCTCTTTCAGAATTCCAGGTTCTCCAGGCACGCGTTTTACGCCATATAGTAGCTATTTATTTAGAGAAAATATCAGTTTTGGAAGACGTATAGCACAAGAGATAAAAGTAGCAGAAAAATCAAAAAAGATAAATGAGATCATTACATAGCTGATAATTTTAATTAATCAATTAAAACCAACTAATACAACTTGCTACCACCATTTTCTTTATGTAACAGCATATGATTCAGTATTTTCTTCGTTTTTCTTAACTTATCTACCATAAGTGCTACAATGCTGTTGTTATTGTCTGAAGAGAGCATGTGCATGTCATGTGTATTTATGCCATTTCTAGATAGAAATGCTGCAATTTTACTCAATTCTCCTGGTTTATTTGGTAATTTTATTACTATAGAATCAATTTTTGCTGTTTCATAACCATTTCTTAAAAGCATATCAAGTGCCTTACGCTGGTTATTTACAGTGAGCGCAACTACTGCCTTTTTACCAACAACATCTACTGAAAGTTCTTCAATGGTTATTCCAGTCTTTCCGAGGATATATGAGATATCAGCTAGTAATCCAACTCTATCATCTAAAACTACAGTTATGCTCTTCATTGGATCATCTCTTATAATATTTTATTTTAGTATAATAACCTGCTAACATCAGTAGATATAGAATCCAAGGATTTGAAAATCTCGTAGCCCTCTTCACTATTAGTATTCATTAATGCACGCACCTTTGCCTTGTTCATAGCCTTTATTAACTGTATCTTCTCCCTTCTGCTCAGCAATACCTTCTTTTCTGCAATTAGCTCTCTTATCTGTTTTGCAAGAGATACTACGCCATCTGTTGATTCCTGTGAAGATAGACCATACACATCAAAATCAGCTGTTAACTCTGCTATTGTTTTTTCTCGAATACCTTCACTCTCTCCTCCAAAAAACATCTTTAAAATACCCATCTTCACCACTATGAGTAGCGATTATTTTTATGTAATATATAAATGTTAACATAAAAATTTGGTATAAATTTTGCAAATGTTTATAAACCATTCCATAAAAGTAATAATTACAAACCAAAAAATCGTTATATGTATAAAAAATGTGATTTAACATACAATATTTAAATAATTCAGTAATGATGCCAATACGTTTATATTAAAAATATGTGATAAAAATATGTGGATGTTATGGCTGGGGAGTACGATGCACTTGATTATAATCTCTTATTAGAATTAAGAAAAAATAGCAATCTATCAGTAAGGGTATTGGCAGAGATTTTAGGGGCAAATCCGAACAAAATAATAGAAAGAATAAAGCGCTTGGAAAGGGATAAAGTAATACAGAAATATCAGGCACAAATTAACTACACAAAACTTGGTTTTAATATGCATGCCTTTGTTTCAATCAAGTTAAAAAATATTGACGTTAAGCACATTAGTATTCTTAACAACATAACTATTCTTCCAGATGTTACAGCTTTTTATTGGACAACAGGATCATTCGATGCATGCGCAATAATCAGAGCTAGAACGCGCGATTTACTCTCAGCAATACTTTCAAAAATAGGAGAAAATGAACTTGTTGCTAAGACAAGAACAGATATGGTATTCAAAACTTATAAGCTGCATTATGACTTCAATCCACTATATCATGAAATTGTGCCACACCCTATTAGCGAGAATGAAAGCGAGATAGCTGAGCAACCATATGTTTATGATAAACTTGATCTTGCTATTGTGAGAGAGCTAAAAGAAAATGCAAAGATCTCCTATAGAGAGTTATCAAAAAAACTTAGGACCCACCAGAATACATTAGTACATAGGATTAATCGTTTGGAACGAAATAGAACAATTGTCAAATATATTGCTAATATCGATTACTATAAACTAGGTTATTGCATTGAGGCGATTTTGTTCATTAGGTTTAAAGGTACAGAAGTTCCATCAAGTGGAATTGTAGATGCAATCACGCAAATCCCAGAGGTCAAAGCCTTTTATAGCATTACTGGTGTTTATGATGCTGTAGCACTAATAAGAGTAAAAACAATCAAAGACCTTGGTGGGGTGCTACAAACAATATGGAAAAAAACAGGGGCTCTATCGCATTCTGTTACTTCAGTTATTCTTTATACCTATAAAGACTTTTCGGAATATAATCCATTAATTAATGTTCCATTATTGGATCATGAAATGTGAAATGTTTGTAATTTGATATGGTGATGTAGATGGTAAATAGTAATTATGATGAATTGGATACTAAAATTCTTGCCAACATGAGAGAAAACTGCAAACAGAATTTGAAAGAACTCGCAAATAAACTCGCAGTCCATCCGAATACACTAATGCAGCGTGTAAAAAAACTCGAGAAAGAGGGTGTCATAATAAAGTATACAGCAGAGATTGATTATACTAAATTAGGTTATGATCTGGATGCAATGATTATGGTAAAGGTAAATAAAGATACTAGAACTAAATGGTACGTATTAAATGATTTAAAAGCCATAAAAGACATTAACATACTTTATACGATAACCGGCAATTATGATGTCATGGCAATAGTTAAAACAAAAAATAGAGAAACACTTACAGCTCTGCTAGCAGAACTAAATAAGAAACAATATATAGTGGAAACAAATACAACAGTACTTCTCTATTCTTTCAAGCATGCATATGAATTTAATCCGTTGATTTGAAACATCTTATTGTCTTCTAAAAAACATGCCATGATGGGCATGGTCGTTGTCGATGTTTATAACTGAGTGATGTATTTCTAGAGGGGTAAAACCAGCTTCTATATAGGTTTTATGTACCTCTTGGATTGGAACTACAGTTGTTACTTCTACAATTCCTCGCGCTAGTTTATAATCAGGAGACTTTTTATCCATTATCTTTCCACCATATTTTAATGGATATTCCTCTCCAGAATATAAAATTGCTCCAGGTGGTGATACACTGTTCAAAATTTTTGCAAATTCTTTTTTTTCTTTCCAACCTCTTAACCAATAGAAGATATAAGACGCAATGACAGATTCAGGGTGTATATTATACTTCTGGCATACATGCTGAAGATCTTTTACATGAGCTCTGACAAAAATAACGCGAATTAGTTCCACGTCCCCACTACGCGTCCTGCAGATAAAATGAAATATATCTTTATTCTTACTACTATGTATATGTAAACTCTCTGGTGGCATAGTTTCCACCATGCAAGTTGAAGCCAACAATTTCATTTTTGCATCCATTATTACCTTTGCCTTTTCTATCATATTGCGGCTAATATCTAAGCAAAGTAGGGTAGATGGTAGTTTAAGATTAGAAACATCACCAGTAAGCACAGTACGAGTAATTTTTGCAAAAAAATCCGTTGCTATCCTGCTAGATAATCTTCCACTACCACACCCTAGGTCAACGATAGTGTTGCCAAAAAGTTCAGCTTCAAATGCCTTTCCAAGTGCGTTATATTGTACTGGTAGGTGTGTTTGAGCCATGTGATTGTCGTATAATGGTGCAAACATTCTAGTAACTTCATTTATTTTTTTTATATTTACTGGATTTTCAAGTACTATATCAGAAGATCTATATATAAGTACTTTATTCTGATACCATAAAATCGTACCTCTATCTTCAGACCTTGACATAGAACCCTTAGATGGATGTCTAGAAACAGAATCTATCATATAAAAGATATTCTTCCATATAATTTAAAAATGTATCACATTATTACTCTTTTTTGTTTAATTTTTTAATACGCTTATTTATCAGTAGATGTGGTTAATACCATCAAATCTCTGGCTTTTGAAAACCTATGCAGTATACTTCATGTGGATAGTTAGGATCCTTAACCAACTTGGCATTTCCAATTAACATAATAGGAATATCTGGTAATCTTTCTTCTGGAATTCCATACTCAGTCATCGCTATTTTCCACCTTCTTAATACTTTTTTTTCTAGTGTTGTTTTTTCCAAAGCACCAGCCGCTATTAACGAACTAAGCATTTTTGAGTCCTCTCCATTTAGATAGGGCTCTGGTATTGTTCTGGCTGGATAGATGTCAATTATTACAAATATTCCACCTGGTGCAAGCAGATGAAATGCATTATATGCTAATCTGCCTCTACCTCCGAAATAATGGATGTCATGCCAAAAAACAATATTTGCTTTTCCCATAAGCTTGCCGAATAGACTATCCTGTTTTAAAACATCTAACTCTGCAGCAGGATCAACAGTACTATAAATAACAGAAGCATCCTTTCCTGCGTTATTTAAATCTGCGCATGTCCTGTCCAATACTTGCTTTGCAAATTTTCTGTATTCTCTGATGTCATTTGCATAGAATGTAAGAGAATCACCAGAATCTCTGCTGCTTTGTTGATAAGAAGCTATAACATTTAGAATGATACTAGCAAGTTGACCAGTTGTAGACGTTAAATCTACTACTAACCTAGCTTTACTAATTGTTGGTATAATATCTAGTAAGTTAGTTAAAACAGTTGATGCTGCTTGATATGCGCCACTGTCATTAAAAAATCTATCAATTGTGCATTCTGCACCATCACCTTTAGTAACAATTTTAGCAACCTCTTTTCTTACTGCAGTATATCCTTTATTACGTAATGTTTCTTCCATACTCTGAGTTCTATTAGTTACTTTATCAAATTTTTCTACGATAGGTAATATTTTATCAATGTATCTGATTCTATTGAATGATTTTTTGTCATCATGAAATTTAGATCCTATCAGTATAACACCCATGATACTGTTTTATGGGCAGAAACATTTAAGTTGCTTTCTATGTGGTATTTTGGATAATTCAATTAATTAGTACACCATCACCTAACCTTAAATAAGTATCTGCTCATTTATGTTTAATGGATTTGATTTCGAAGGATAAGATTGATGGAATTTTAGGGAGTTACAAAAATTTCAGAATTGCTACAATTTGTTCTCATTCTTCATTGCAGATTTTTCGTAGTGCACGCGAAGAAGGAATAAGAACGATAGGTATAGTAAAAAGAGATAAAAAGAGACTTTACGAATCTTTTCATTATGGAAAACCAGATGAATTTCTAATTGTTGATAGTTTTGAAGAGATTCCTGTTCACGATCTTGTTGCTAGGAATGCAATAGTTGTTCCTCATGGTTCTTTTGTAGAATATGTAGGAGAAAAAGTAGATAGGATGGAAGTTCCTATCTATGGAAATCGTGCTAGTTTAATATGGGAAAGAGATCGAGAGAAAATGTTTGAATGGATACGCTTATCAGGTATAAAAACACCAGGGCTTTTGAAACCAGATGAAATAACTAGCCCAAGTCTTGTAAAGTTTTCTGGTGCAAAAGGTGGTCGCGGCTATCGTATTGTTTCATCAAAAGCAGAATTCGAAAAAAATTTTGGCAGCAAGGAATGTGTTATACAAGAGTTTATTATTGGCGTGCGTGCCTATCCACATTTTTTCTTTTCTTTGTTCTCAAAAACAGGCTATCAAACCAAGCAAGGAAGAATTGAACTTATTGGTGTGGATAAGAGAATGGAAAGCAGTGCTGATGAAATTGCTCGCGCAGTGTCTGCAGGTATGAGCCCAAAGATGACATTTACTGTTATTGGGAACGAACCGATCGTCCTTCGAGAATCTCTTCTTTCTGATTATATGGAGATTGGCAGAAAAATAAGCGAAAAATCATTTGATCTTTTTGGAGGAATATTTGGTCCTTACTGCGTTGAAACCATCATCAATGAAGATCTTGAGATCTATGCATTTGAAGTAAGTGCGCGAATTGTAGCTGGAACAAATATCTATCCAGATGGTTCTCCGTATTCAATTTATTATTACAAAGAACCAATGAGCATGGGCAGAAGAATTGCACGTGAGTTGAAAGAGGCAAAGAAAAAAGGAAGAATGAATGAAATTATCTACTAGTATTTTTTCAATGTCCAAAATCAGAAACTCATAATAGTTTACGATGAGAAATTAAAAATGAGATTGTTCAGTTGTTTAGTTTGCAGATTATGTGACAATGTAATAACAGATGAGCTTTGCGCCAAAATAAAATAACGTCATAAAATCACACCCATTATCGATATGAACCAAAAATTTTCTAATTTTGCGTTTTTTATATTAAATGGCGACCAAAACGAAAAAAGCACAGAAGATCCTCCATCATCTCCTTTATGATCTTTGATTAACGCGTATTTTTTTCACAATGTGAAATGTGAATTTTTTTCAGAGTGATATACGTGGCGCAAAGCCTAACAGATGCATAATATTTTAATTCCGAACTACGAAAGATGCACATGCAGTTCCTCTTAGGCAATGTGCGAATCGCTCTTGACCACAGCGATGGTGATATAACTTTTATTTCACATGCGCATTCAGACCACCTCAATGGCGTGCACAGAAAAAAACAAGTCATTGCAAGTAAAGAGACTCTAGATCTTGCAGATCTAGATGCAGAAATCATACTACCAAATAACATAAGACTCTTGGACAGCGGGCATATTCTAGGCTCAAAACAACTACTTGTAGATTCAAATGGCAAAAGAATGGTTTATACTGGCGACATAAGAACGCGCAAAAGTATACTTTTCAAACCAGCAGAGATTTCAGAGTGCGATAAATTAATTATAGACGCTACTTATGCTGACCCTAATTATAAATTCCCAAATGGAGAAGAGATATATACCTCTCTTGCTAGATGGGTAAAAGAAAACGATGATAAAAACCTTATAATTGGATGTTATGATCTTGGAAAAGCGCAAGAGCTTATACGCATACTAAATCAATACGCAAGTATAACACCAGTAGTTAACGAGAATGTAGAAAGATTTTGCCACATTTATGGAAATTTTGGCATTAAACTAGAACGACACGTGATAGGAAGTAGAGAAGCAGAAGAGATAATGAAAAGGCGGTTTGTAGCATTAGTTTCAATGAAGCATGCAAAAAGATATTTTGCAAAGAAACTTTCTGAAGCATTTGGACGAAAAACACTATGCGCAGTTGCAACAGGCTGGGCATTGCACTATCACTACGACGTTGATAACGCATTTCCTCTAAGTGATCATGCTGATTTTTATGATTTAAAGGAATATATCGAGCAAACTAGTGCAAAGGAAATCGAGTTTCATTCTGGTGATGGGAGTGCGATTTTGAAAGCATGTGATCTGGAAAAAACTGATTCTAAAAACAATCGTAGATTTATTAGCACATAACAAAAAGCATGGTTTAAATAATTAAGTTCGCATTTTTTTTATTAAAAACAAGTGCGCTAAAGTAGTTGAAAAAGAACGGTAAATTCAATATTCTATATCTAAATAGATATAATAAGAGCTCTATGGAGTGAAGTGTGGTGTTAATTGGTATAGTTGGCAAGCCATCATGTGGAAAATCTACGTTTTTCCAAGCAGCAACATCCCTACCAGTTGAGCGTGATGTAAGGCCGTTTACAACGATAAAACCAAATCATGGTATTGGGTATGTTGAAGTTGAATGTGTTGATAAAGAATTTAGAGTAAAGTGCAATCCAAGAACAGGTTTTTGCATAAACTCGCGCAGATTCGTGCCTGTTGATCTTCTTGATGTTGCAGGACTTGTGCCAGGAGCGCATGAAGGAAAAGGATTAGGAAATAAGTTTTTAGATGACCTAAGGCAGGCAGATTTGTTAATTCATATTGTAGATGCTTCTGGTTCAACAAATGAGCTTGGTGAAACGGTAGATGTAGGATTTTATGACCCATGCAAGGATATAGTTTTTCTAGAAGAAGAACTTAATCATTGGATAAATGGCATTTTGGAAAAAAATTTTGACAAATTAGTAAAAGAGAATAATCTAAAAAAAATTGAGGAAGTCCTCTCTGCTCAATTCTCAGGACTTGGAATAAGCAAAGATGCAATAATAAAAACATTGAAGGCACTTGTGCTTGATGAAAAGAAGCTTGCAGAATGGAGTTTAGAAGAACGATTTTCTTTTTCAAAGAAGATGCGAGAGATTGGAAAACCGATAATAATAGCCGCTAATAAATGCGATAGATCGAGTGCAGCAGAAAATATAAAACGGATGAAATCACAGTTTTCAAATTACCTAATTGTTCCATGCTCTGCCGAGGCAGAGATTGCACTTACTGAAGCATGCAAACATGGTTTTATAGATTACATTCCTGGCGATAAATCATTCTCATTAAAAAAAGGGCTTAATGATCAGCAGAAAAAAGCAATTGAAGTACTTGCAAATGTACTAGAGAGATACGGTAGTACTGGTGTGCAAAAACTTCTGAACTCTGCTGTTTTTGATTTTCTTCGATATATCGCAGTGTTCGCAAGTGGACATAAGCTTGCAGATAAGGATGGCAACATTCTTCCTGATGTATGGCT
>JBGFRY010000059.1:0-10574 GCA_041694845.1 Microcaldota archaeon | reverse complement strand
GGAATAGAATTTAAATCTTTTCGCTAGTATAGAAATCAATTTTAATCCTAAAACAAGGTGGCTTTATGAAACCATTCAAGATAGATGAAGATGATGATTGGGAAGATGAGGATTTCGACGATGAGGAATGGGAGGAAGAAGATGAAGAAGAACTGTAATTATTAAACCTATCTCTTTATTTTTAAATTTTCTGCTTCTTTTACTATTATTATGGGCCCGTGGCGCAGCCAGAGCAGTCTCGAGTTTCGAGTTCAAAATCTCGTTCTTTACGAGAGTAAGAATAGGAAACTGATGACGATAAACTGATCCTGCTTTGGATAGCGCAGCAGCCTTCTAGAAGACCAATCTTTGATGAGAGCTGACGGTCATGAGAAGCTTTTTAACGCAAGTTAAAATTGCCCATGAATTCAAATCTCGTCGGGCCCGTTTTCATTATTTCAGAGGTGATGACAATGAAAAGTAAACTAGATGAAGTAACTGAGATGATCGATGGGATTACAAGCGATAGCTCTGTTCCAAGAAACATAAGAAAAACATTAATAGATGCAAAAACAAGACTACAATCCAGCGAAGAGATTAATATCAAGGTAAGTGCAGCGATTTATCTTATCGAATCAGTAATAGATGATATAAACATACCAGCACATGCCAGAACGCAGACATGGGCAATTCTAAGTGCGTTAGAATCATTGAAAACTAAATAATTAGGGAAAAGATAATGAATTCTAATTTAGCAGATAAAGGAATCAGACTTACTATTGAAGCAGAGGAACTATTAAATCAAAAAAAAGACGACAGACTTATTCAGAAAATTCTTGATCTTGGGAAACCATTTATAACAAAAGACGACGTTGATAAACTAATAAAAATAGAAGTGGAGGTTAAACCAGGAATCTCCGCATTACATGGAACTGAAACTATTGAGCTACGAACAACATCAGATTTCAAACCTATTTCAAAGGAATATTCCCCAGATGTAGAAATAACTCATACACGCGATATTACTGGTAAATCCCGTACAAGAGGAGAAGTTTGTGATTTTATTAACTATTTTAAAAACAGGTATGCAAAACTTTCAAAAATGATACGGCTGCCTCCGTCATACCAGCGCATTGAGCTTATAGATATAAAAAAACATGTTGGTGAGCGTGTTGGTGTAATAGTTACAGTAAGAGAAAAACGCGAAACAAAATCAGGAAATCTTCTCCTTGAAGCAGAGGATCTTACTAATAGTTTTAGAATAATAGTGAGTAGGAGAGAAAGGCGACAGATAGAAGAAGCAAACTCTATTTTGTTGGATGATGTTATCGGTGTTTGTGGTAAAGTGCTCGAACCATATATAATTGCAGAGAGTATTCACTGGCCAGATATTCCAATAACTAGAGATAGAAAGCTTGCAGAGAATGATCTTGCAATAGTTTATCTTTCAGATACTCACTTCGGAAGCAGATATCTCCTTGAAAAAAATCTCATGTCATTTGTAGAATGGTTGCATGGAAAAAGTGATTTCAGAGAGCTTGCAGGTAAAGTCAAATATATCGTTATTGCAGGTGATGTGTCAGATGGCATTGGTGTTTATCCGAACCAAGAAAAAGAGCTTGTTACGAAGGATATATATCTTCAATACAATATGTTCGATGATTTTGTTGAGATGCTGCCTGATTATATCACAGTAATTGTTGGTCCTGGAAATCACGACTCTGTTCGCAGGGGAGAACCAATGCCAGCAATAGGTAGTGATTTCATAAAATCAGATGTAATCAGGATAGGGAATCCTTCTACTGTTAATATAGAAGGATTAAAGCATGTTATATACCATGGAACTTCTATTGATTCTATAATAAGCGCAGTGCCAGGACTTTCATACAACCATCCTGAATTTGTTATGCAGGAGTTTCTTAAAAGAAGGCATCTTTCACCTATTTATGGGGACAACCTAATAGTGCCTGAAAAAACAGATTATCTTGTTTTGGAAGAAGAGCCTGATATACTACATTGCGGTCATGTACATAAAAATGGATATCTTCTCTATCGCGGAACATTAATTATAAACTCAGGAACATTTCAAGATAGGACAGAATATCAAATAAAACAAGGCCATATCCCAACGCCAGCAATGGTGCCAGTGCATGAGATAAAATATGGAAGAATAAAAACATTAGATTTCAGAACTCTGTGAATTTTTATGAATTACGAAGAGCAGCTTAAAGAAAAGTTAAATACAGTGTATAACTACGCCAGTAAAGCACGAGAAAAATTGTTAGACCCTTCAAATGAAGTTGAGATAAAAATAACAACAGATATTGCAGCACGTGTTGAAAATATCGTTGGTCCAATTGGTGTCAGCGAAATTATTAGGGCAATGGAAAAAAACGGCATAAGCCGTGAAGACATTGCGTTTAAAATAGCAAAAGAAATAGCGAGTGGAGCTATAGTAAAAGGAACAAAAGAAGCACTTGTTGAACAGGCAGTGAGAACAGGAACTGCAATACTTACTGAAGGTGTTCTTGTTGCACCAACAGAAGGAATTGCAAAAGTAAAGGTAAAAAATAATCCTGATGGCAGCGATTATGTTGCTGTTTACTATGCAGGTCCAATAAGAAGCGCAGGTGGAACCGCAGTTGCTTTGAGTGTTGTACTTGCAGATGTTGCTAGAAGAGCAGCAGGCTTTGGGGATTATCGTGTAACAGATACGCAAGTAGAAAGATATGTAGAAGAAGTAAACATCTATGAAGCAAGGGTTGCACATCTTCAGTATAAAGCTCCTGATAATGACATTCGCTGGATTGTTCGCAATTGTCCAATATGTGTTGATGGAGAACCAACAGAGGATATAGAGGCATCGGCATATCGTTCGATACCTGGTGTTGAAACCAATCGTATTCGCGGAGGAATCCCGCTTGTTATCTCTGAAGGAATTGCTCAAAAAGCAGCAAAGGTCTTTAAATATGCAAAAAAGCTCTCACTTGGTTGGGAGTGGCTCGAACAAATTATAAAAATAAAACAAAAAGAAAGTAAAATTGAGATAAAACCTGATGATACATACCTCGATGGATTGG
This sequence comes from Microcaldota archaeon, assembly GCA_041694845.1. Taxonomy (GTDB): domain Archaea; phylum Micrarchaeota; class Micrarchaeia; order Anstonellales; family Bilamarchaeaceae; genus JBGFRY01. The sequence goes on along the minus strand of JBGFRY010000059.1, from coordinate 7,515 downwards.
TCGCAGGAAGGCCAGTATTTGCATATCCATCTACAAAAGGTGGTTTTAGAATTCGATATGGTAAATCAAGAACAAATGGTCTGATGGCAAGAAATATTCATCCAGCAACAATGGTTCTTCTTGATGGCTTTATTACATATGGTACGCATATGAAAGTCGAACGCCCTGGCAAAGGATGTGTTCTTACTCCATATAAAGATATGGAAGGACCAGTAGTACGTTTGAAAGATGGATCTATTATTCGAATTGAAAGCGCAGAAATGGCTAGTGAATATCTCGATCGTATTGATAGGATACTATTTCTAGGAGACATGCTGGTTACATATGGAGATTTTCTAAAAAGTGCGCATCCACTAATTCCATCTGCATGGTGCGAGGAATGGTGGCAAAAGGAACTTGAAGCAAAAGGTGTAGAACATCCAACTATTATTTCAGCAGAGTCAATGTTCAGTTTATCAAAAATACATGACCTTCCACTCCATCCGAAATTTACTTATCACTGGCATGACATAACACCAGAGCAGTTGAAAGAATTGGTCTTGTGGGTTAGCGGAGCTTATCTTGTTAAAGAAAAGGAAGAAATACGTGAGATGATTCTTATAAAATCAAACACAAAAAATATACTTGAAGATCTGCTGATCCCGCATCATGTTGTAGATGAAAAAATTATTCTTGATGGAGAAAATGCAACTGCACTCCTGCTTACCTTTGGCATGATAAAGAATCGAAACATCTCATCAAATGAAAAATTTAATACTATATTTTCAAAGAATAAAACAACAATAGAGATTGTTAGCGAATTATCAGGAATTTCAATAAAAGCAAAAACGCCTTTTTATGTTGGCGGAAGAATGGGTAGACCCGAAAAGGCAAAAGAGCGCAAAATGGATGGAAGCCCTAATGTATTATTTCCTACTGGTTCACAGATGCGGAGCATTATGCGCCTGTATAGAACAGTAAAATATAGAGAAGGTGATAAAACAGTTGCATTGGAACTTTGCAGAAGAAAATGCACTGCTTGTTCATCATATACTCCTTATCTAATATGCAGAGTATGTGGAAATGAAACTATACAAGAACGCATCTGTCAAAAATGCAAACAGTCAGTTAATGTAGAAGAGCATTGTGGCGCAAAAACAATTGCATTTCATCAACAAAAAGTGAATATAATAGAAATGATTGAAAATGCAAAAAGTGTTTCTGAAACCCTTCCAGAAGATATCAAAGGAGTTAAAGGATTGTCAAATCCAACGCGTGTTCCAGAATATTTGGAAAAAGGAGTGCTAAGAGCAAAACATAGTGTTTATGTTTTTAGGGATGGTACTGCTAGGTTTGATTCTACTAATGTTCCTCTTACACATTTTGTTCCAAAAGAAATTGGCTTATCATTAGAAAAAGTCAAAGAGCTTGGTTATACTGTTGATTATCAAGGAGAGCAATTAACAAGCGATGAACAGCTTATACAAATAAAACAGCAAGATATTATTCTTTCTAATGCAGGTGCAGAATATTTTTTACATGTTGCAGCGTTTGTTGACGACATGCTCGTTAATTTCTATAAAATACGTGCCTTCTACAATATTTCAAAAAAAGATGATTTAATTGGACATCTTTGCATCTCTCTTTCTCCGCACACATCTGCAGGTGTACTCTGTAGAATAATTGGTTTTACAAATGCACATGTTGGCTACGCACATCCATTTTTGATTGCTGCACGAAGAAGAAACTGCTTTCACGGAAAAGAAAAGATACTAGTCCACGATGGAAGTAAATTTGAATTAGTTACTATGAAAGAGTTAGTAGAACGCAACTTAACAGATGCCAGAGAGCAAGACGATTTCGGAACGGAATATGAACGAGTAAGTAAATTAAAGACATTTGCTTTTAATAAAAAAACAAAAAGATTTGAATTGATGAATATAACGCATGTTTCAAAGCACATAGCGCCAAAAAAATTACTTAGATTAAAAACAAAAAGTGGGAGAACCATAATAGTTACCTTAGATCATTCACTTGCGACTAGGAATGGAGAAAAAATTGCAGCAAAAGAAGCTACTGAATTACTCATTCCGTGGAAAATTGAGCAGCCAGCGATTTTAGAAAAATCTAAGATAAGTTTGAATGAAGATTTCTTCTTTTTGCTTGGGTTTTATCTAGCTGGGGGATACACAAAAAGCTTGGCAAAAAAAATAATAAAAGAAAAATTTGTATCTGAACTTTTTGATAAAATGAAAATTGGTAAAAACGCAAAAACAAAACAAATACCTGATTTAGTTTACAGCCTTCCAAAGAATAAGATCCATGCATTTTTGCGCGGGTATTTCTCTGGTAATGGATCGTGCTCATTCAATAGCTCATTAGAGGTAAATGTGACATCTGTAAATAAATGGCTGATAGATGGAGTTTCAATACTCTTAAATTTCTGTGGAATTAAGCATTCAATTTATGAAGAACAAAGAAGTATAAGAATATATGGAGCAGAAGCAAAGAAGTTTGTAGAAGACATAGGCTTTATTGGTAAGAAGCATGCAAAAGCCACGAAACTACTTGAAAAATTGATGCTTAAAAATAGTCAAGTAACAACGAAATTTGATGGTGACATTTTTATTGACGAAATTGTTGAAAAAGAAGTTATTAACAACTTAGAAGACTATGTATATAATCTGACAGTTGATAAGCATCATACTCTTATATGCTCAGGAATAACAAGTTTCCAGTGCGATGGTGACGAGGATAGTATAATGTTTTTGATGGACGCATTATTAAATTTCTCACGTGCATACCTTACTGAAACACGAGGAGGTACTATGGATACGCCATTGGTTCTTACTCCTTACATAAATCCAAAGGAAATAGATGATGAGGCACATTGCATTGAATTCATTAGTTCCTACCCACTTGAATTTTATCATGCAACTGAAAAATTTGCATTACCAAGCGAAGTTAAGATTAGGATTGTTAAGGACATGCTAGATGAACATAATCTAAGTGCGAGTGGTGATATTCCAACCACCCATGTAGGTGGTGACTTAGATAAAGGAAATGTAAAAAGTACTTACATTGAACTTGATTCAATACCAGAGAAAATAACAACACAGTTTAAGCTCCAGTTAAAATTACGAGCAGTTGATATGAAAAATGCAGTTGAGCGTCTTATCTTAAGCCATTTTATTCCAGATTTATATGGCAATCTCCGTTCTTTCTATAGACAAAACTTCCGTTGCGTAAGTTGTAACAAGATTTATCGAAGGCCACCACTTATAGGAAAATGTGTTTTGTGCAGAGGAAATCTTCTTCTTACAATAAACAAAGGCAGTATAGAAAAATACCTACAGATCTCAAGAAGGATTGTTGAAGAGTATGATTTACCTTTATATCTGAAACAGCGTTTAGAACTTATTGAAAAAGAAATAAGCGCTGTTTTTGAAGATGATCAAGCAAAACAAATGGATCTAACAGATTTTGTTTGAAGATTTTTCTTTGAAAAATAAATTTTTAAATATTTGGCAGCTACTTCTGCTTTTAATTTACTTTCGGAATTACTATCTTGTATGCGAGTTTATAATACATTGACAAAAGAGAGTGAAGAGTTCAAGCCACTTAATGCCAATAAAATTATCATGTATGTATGCGGTCTTACTCCTTATGATCATACACATATAGGCCACACACGAACATATATCGCATTTGATGTTATAAAACGCTACTTTATCCTAAAAGGATATAACGTTTATCATATTCAAAATATAACTGATGTTGATGACAAGATACTAAAAAGGGCCAGAGAAACAGTTAGCGATCCAAAAAAACTTACAGAGCAGTTTCATAATGAAGCGCTTGAATTGTTTCATCAATTAGGAATACTACGCGCGAACATCTATCCAAAAGTAAGTGAGCATATTAGCGAAATAATAAGTTTCATAAAAGAGCTTGAAGAAAAAGGCTTTGCATATGAAACGCCAACAGGAATTTATTTTGATATTGCAAAATTTTCATCTTATGGCTCTCTTTCTGGTCAAAGGTTAGATGAAATAAGATTAGGAGCAAGAGTTGAGGTTGATGAAACAAAAGCAAATCCTATTGACTTTGCATTATGGAAGAAAACAGAAGGTGAATTACTTGAATGGCCTAGCCCTTGGGGAACAGGACGGCCTGGATGGCACATAGAATGCTCTGCGATATCAAGAAGATATGGTGGATTGACAGTAGATATTCATGGCGGCGCTCGTGATTTAATTTTTCCACATCATGAGAATGAGCGTGCGCAAAGTGAGGCTGCTAACACAAAGCAATTTGTTCGTTACTGGCTTCACACCGGATTTCTAACTGTTAAAGGAGAAAAAATGAGCAAAAGCCTTGGAAACTTTGTTACATTGAGAGATACTCTTTCAAAATTTACTTCAAATGCAATTCGTTTATTCTTTTTACAAACCCACTATCGTAACCATGTTGACTATAATGAAGAGAAAATAGCTTCTGCAAATGAAGCTGTAGAATACATACTGAACTCTTATAGATTGATAAAAGAGAAGCTGAGCGAAGATAGTAGAGAAGCTACTGCCATAGTAGATGCATACAAAAAAATAAATGATGAAATAGCAAACTTCTACAAGACAATGGACAATGATTTTGATACTCCAAATGCACTTGCAGCATTGTTTAATTTGTTGCGATTGGTTAATGCGCACCTTAATAGAATAGATAGGAGTAAATTAAATGAAGTTGAGAAAGAAATAGTCAAAATGTTAAACGTCTTTGGTATTTCAATAGAGGAAACTAAAGATATCGAAAATAAAAAAGATGTACTTATTAAAATTGCCATAGAATTTTGGCAACTGGTAGAACCAGAACTCGACATAAGGCTACCACCAAAAGCTACTGACATCTTTGATTTAATCATTAAACTACGTGAAAAAGCAAGAAAGAAAAAAATGTTTGATCTGTCAGATAAGATACGTGCTCGATTAAAAGAAATTGGAATTTTGTTAGAAGATAAAAAAGGCAAAGTTAGATGGAAAATACAATAATCTAGAAGATCTTGGCGTCATCCAGTCAATTACCTATAAAAAAGCAACGTAGTGAATAAAAGAACATGACCTACAAATTCATCGAACACCGTTCAGATATAATAATAGAAGCAAAAGGAAAAACCTTTGCAGATGTATTAGAACAGATTGCACAAGGAATGTTTACTCAGATGGGTAGCGAAGAAGCAAAAGTAAAATATAAGATAAAGATAAAAAGCAAGGCACCAGGTAAAGAAGAGCTCGTTATTACTTTTTTATCTGACATCATTGCACAATGTGAAATAAACGAATTTACCCCCAAAAAAATTGAAATAAAAAAAATTGATGAAAAAAATAATTCGCTAGAAGCAGATATTCAAGGTGAAAGAAAAGTTCCTAAAAACATTATAAAGGCAGTTACCTATCATGAGCTAAAAGTAGAAGGAACAAAACATGATTGGACGATACGTGTGCTGTTTGACATATAACTTTTTAACTTTAGCTAGATAAATTTGTCTTATGAAAATCCTTACAATACATTCAGATTTTATTGAAGTCGAGCCTTTAACAAAAGCAATAAAAGATGCTGAAGAGGCAGCAAAAGGCAAAAAAAGAATAGAAGAAGTGCTAGTTGTATTTACGGCAGTTGAAGATGGAGATGAAGATGTTAATGCAATAGCAGCAAAATTGTGCGATGAAACAGCTAAAGTTGCAGAGCAGGTTAAAACAAAGCGCATCCTTCTTTATCCATTCGTTCATCTAACATCAAAACCATCATCACCACGAGTTGCGGTAAAAGTATTGCAAAAAGCAGAAGAGCTTTTGAAAAAAGCTAGTTACGAAGCGTCGAGAGCGCCATTTGGATGGTATAAATCATTTAACATAAAATGTAAAGGGCATCCGTTAAGTGAGCTTTCACGTGAATTCAAAGCAGTGTCTGGACTAGCAACGCCCCCAGTGGAGAAAAAAGATGTTAAACCAGGTAATAGTGAAGAGGTTTCCATAAGCCTAAAGCAAGAATCACAGCTAAAACCAAGATTCGCAATTTTAGATATGGATGGTAAACTATATGAAATCGAAAAATTCAAGTATGATAAGTATGATAATCTAAAGAAGTTCGCAATTTATGAGACAAAAAAAGTTCGTGTCTATGACAAAGAGCCACTTCACATAAAGATAATGAAAGAGCATAGCTTAATTGATTACGAACCTGGAAGTGATCCAGGTAATTTTAGAATATTGCCAAAAGGTCGCTTAATAAAGAAAATATTAGAGCGAGCGATAACAGATTTTTGTGTTAATTACGGCGCGATGGAAGTTGAAACACCAATAATGTACGATTTTGAACACCCAACACTTAAAAAATACTTAAACCGATTTCCAGCAAGGCAGTATGTTGTTCTTAGCGAGGATAAAAAATTATTTTTGCGGTTCGCAGCATGTTTCGGCCAGTTCCTTATTGCACATGATATGCAGATAAGCTATAGGCACATGCCATTGAAAATGTTTGAGCTTACGAGATATAGTTTTAGAAGAGAGCAAGGCGGTGAGCTTGCTGGTTTGAAGCGGTTGCGTGCGTTTACAATGCCTGATATGCACACGCTTTGCGCAGACATGAAACAAGCAAAAAAAGAGTTTGAGCAACAATTTGATAATGGCTTAATGTGGATGAAGTCACTTGGCTTGGATAGCGAAGTAGGATTTAGAATACAAGAAGATTTCTTCAATGAAAACAAAGAATGGTATCTGCGTATGGTAAGACATTGGGGCAAACCAATTCTCGTGGAGTTGTTCAAGGAACGTTATGTATATTTTATTACTAAATTTGAGTTTAATTTTGTTGATAACATGGATAAAGCAAGTGCGCTTACTACTGTTCAAATTGATGTTGAGAATGCAGATACTTACAACATTAATTATGTAGATGAAAAAGGAGAAAAGAAACGACCACTTATACTGCACACATCAATAAGTGGAAGTATTGAACGTATTATCTATGCATTGCTCGAAAATGAAGCTGCAAAGATAGCACAGGGTAAAAAAGCAATGCTACCAGTTTGGTTGTCGCCGACCCAATTAAGGCTTGTTCCGGTTAGTGAAAAACATAAAACATATTGTGGGCATTTGCTTGCAGAACTGAAACAAAGGAGTATTCGTGTTGATTTAGATGATAGGCTAGAGACATTAAGTAGAAAAATAAGAGATGCAGAAAAAGAATGGGTTCCTTTTATTGCAGTTGTAGGTGATAACGAAATAAAAAATGAAAAATTAGCAGTTACAATCCGTGCAACAGGAGAAAAAATGGAAATGGTCCTAAATCAACTTATGTCGATTATAGAAAAAGAAAACGTTGGAAAACCATTTGAAAAACTATCGCTGTCAGAATTTTTAAGTAAGAGGCCTGTAATCTGAAGAGTTTGTTGTAAGCTTTGCGCCAAAATGAAATAACGTCATAAAATCACACTCATTATCGACGTGAACAGAAAAATTTTCGAATTTTGCGTTTTTT
>JBGFRY010000032.1:0-11071 GCA_041694845.1 Microcaldota archaeon | reverse complement strand
ATCTTGGAGGGACTGTTAATGATATTGCAAATACAATAACAAAGAGTGGAATTACATCATTTAGCTACTTTACTCCTGTTGTTTATATCCCAACAGAAGCTGTTACAGAGAAGAAGAAAAATCCACTACTTGAAAAAGAGGTATTTACTTGTATTGATGGAAAGCTTACAGTATTACTAAGTTTTGCTGCTAATGGATTGCCTGATTTCACTCTTACACTAACAGGACCAGCTGGCACTGCTACAACAACAAAGACAACCGATTCTAATGGAAAAGCAACATTCACAATTACAAAAGATGGTATTTATACAATTACATCAAAAGGAACAAGCAAATATAAGGCTGCAGAACTTGAGCTATCACTTGCTCTCTGCCCAGTAGTAACGACTACTGTAGTAACATGCAATTCAAATGTTGATTGTGCAACAGATGAATACTGCAGTGAAGGAAAATGCATTAAAGTAACAGGAACCTGTGGCTATGCATCTGATCATAAATGGATTAAGTACGAATGTTGTGAAGATAACGACTGTGCAACTGGTTATGAATGCAAAGAACACAAATGTGTTGAAAAAGAGATCGTTCCTCCTCTAACAGTTACAAAAGAACAGGCTCAGGCTGCAATTGATAGTGCAAACTTAGCAATAACAACTGCTTCTAAAGAAGGAAAGGATGTTACTGCTGCAAAGAAGAAACTATTAGAAGCACAAAAAGCATATTCTGAAGAGAAATACACTGATGCAAAGAATCTTGCAAATGAGGCTGAAACTCTAGCAAAGACTGCTAAAGCAGCAGCACCAACCCCACCTACCCAAGTTGATACAATAGAACCGCCTAAGAAAGAGGAAGTTCAAAAGAAAGATTTTGACTGGACAGTACTAATTGGCGGAATTGTAGTCCTTATAATAATAGGAGTTGTGGCATACTACTTTACAGCGATGAAAGGTGGAAAAGAAGAAGGGTATAAAGGGTTTAAGAAATAGTATACTCTTTCTTTTTTATTATTTTTTTCTGTTTTATTGTTCAGCTTTGCGCTAAAATGAAATAACATCATAAAATCGCACTCATTATCGACATGAATCGAAAAATTTTCGAATTTTGCGTTTTTTATATTAAATGGCGACAAAAATGAAAAAAGCACAGAAGATCCTTCATTATCTCCTTCAGGATCTTTGATTAACGCGTATTTTTGTCATAATGTGAAATGCGAATTTTTTCGAGAGTAATATACGTGGCGCAAAGACTTATTGTTCAAAAGTTTTATAAATCCTGACTTGCTTATTCTATCAATCTTTTTTTAGGAGGAGGATTATATGAAAAATGTCATGTGGTTTGAGGAGTTGAGTAGAAATAATCTAATTGAAGCTGGTGGAAAAGGAGCAAATCTTGGAGAGATGGTTAGAGCTGGTTTTCCGATACCACCTGGTTTTGTAACAACAACAGGTGCATATTTCAAACATCTTGAGCACAACAACATAAAAAATGAGATAGCTGGAATGTTAAATAATTTGGATGTTGGTAATACTGAAAAATTAAATGAGGCATCTGAGAAAATAAAGAGTCTTATAATAAATGGCAAAGTTCTTGATGATGTAAGAGCAGATATAATTGCAGCATATAAAAAATTAAATGAACGTTCAGCAAGAGAAACTTATGTTGCTGTTCGTTCAAGCGCGAGTGCTGAAGATTTGCCAACTGCGAGTTTTGCAGGTCAACAGAGTACCTATCTTAACGTAAAAGGTGCTGATGCATTAGTCGATGCAGTTAGAAAATGTTGGGCATCGCTTTTTGAATCAAGGGCGATATTCTATCGCGTTCAAAATAACTTTGATCATATGCGCGTTGGCCTTGCTACAATTGTTCAAATAATGGTACAAAGTGAGAAAGCAGGAGTAATATTTACAGTTGATCCACTTTATCAAGATCCAAACTTATTATCAATGGAAGCAGGATATGGACTTGGGGAAACCGTAGTAAGCGGTCAGATAACACCTGATTGTTATCGTGTCGACAAGCAACTAGTAAAAATAGTAGATAAAATAATTTCAAAACAAAACTGGATGCTTGTAAAACTCAAAGAAAAAAACGAGCGAGTAGTGATAAGAGAGGATATGCAAGGGAAGCAAAAATTATCTGATAGTGAGATAGTAGATCTTGCAAAGATTGCGATAAAAATTGAGGAGCACTATCAATTTCCACAAGATATTGAGTATGCGATAGAAAAAGAAAATATCTACATTGTGCAATCAAGACCAATAACTACATTGCGTGATAACAAAAAAAAGCAGAAAGAATCGCAAGAAAAAAGCAAGATAGAACCACTAAAAGAAACTGGAACGATTATAGAGGAGAAAAAAATAGGAACTGTTGAAAGTGGAAAGGCGAATGTTCTTGTGCGAGGATTTAGTGCATCGCCAGGGATGGGAGTAGGAAAAGTAAAAATAATCTTAAGTGCGAAAGAGATATCTCGCATGGAAAGAAGTGAGGTTCTTGTTACTGAGATGACAACGCCAGATTTTGTTCCTGCAATGAAAAAAGCATCGGCAATTGTTACAAACACAGGGGGGACAACCTCTCATGCTGCAATCGTGTCGCGTGAATTAGGCATTCCGTGCATTGTCGGCAGTGGGAATGCAACTGAAGTTTTGAAAGAAGGGATGGATGTTTCTGTTGATGGTACACACGGCATTGTGTATGAAGGGATAATTGCTTTACCAAAAGAAGAAAAATATGAAGAAAAAGCAACATATGTAACTGAAGCTGTAACAATAACTGGCACTAAAATATATGTGAATCTCGCAGAAGTTGAGCTAGCTGAGAAAGTTGCAAAATTGCCTGTAGATGGTGTAGGGCTATTGCGTGCTGAATTCATGATTGCTGATATTGGACACCATCCAAGATGGATGCTAGAAAATGGCAGAAAAGACGAATTTATAGATAAACTTACAGAAGGATTGAGACGATTTGCAGCAGCATTCTATCCAAGACCAGTTGTCTATCGTGCTAGTGATTTCAAAACAAACGAATATCGTAACTTAGAAGGTGGTGAAAAATATGAGCCACAGGAAGCTAATCCAATGATGGGTTATAGGGGAGCTGCTAGGTATATAATAGAGCCAGAACTATTCAAAATGGAATTAGATGCGATTAAGAAGGTACGTGAGAAGTATGGACTACGAAATATTTGGCTTATGATCCCATTCATAAGAAGGATTGGTGAACTTCGCGCTATTAAAGAAATCATGCGCAGTATAGGCCTATACCAAACAAGAGATTTCAAATTATGGATAATGGTTGAGGTACCAAGTACAGTTTTATTGATTGATAAATTCTGTGAAGAAGGAATAGATGGAATAAGTATTGGTACAAATGATCTGACCCAATTGATATTAGGTATTGATAGAGATAACGCAACGCTTGCAAAAGGATTTGACGAACGTAATGAAGCAATTATACGCGCATTAAAACATGTAATTAAAACGTGCAAAAGGTATGGAGTAACTACTTCATTGTGCGGTCAGGCTCCAAGTGTTTATCCAGAATTTGCAGAAAAGCTTGTAGAATTTGGAACAACAAGCATGAGCGTGAACCATGATGCTGTTGAACGTACACGCAGAATAGTGGCAAGTGCTGAGCAAAAGATTATGATTGAAAGACTTGCGAAACTTACTGAAAAAACAAAAGAAGAAACTTCAGAAAAACTTTATACTGAAGATTAATAACAATAATTTAGTGTAGCTATGAGAATACTGCTTCAACTTCCTGAAGGACTAAAAAGGTTCGCTCTTGAGTATATTAAGAAATATGAAAGTGACGGCTACACCGTTTTTTTATCATCAAGTCCATGCTATGGAGCATGTGATCTAGCAGTGGAAGAAGCAAGATTGATCAAAGCAGATAAAATAATTCACTTTGGACACTCTAAATTTTTAGATGTAAATTTTCCAGTAGAGTATGTAGAATGGTACGCGGAAATTAATGAGAAAAAGATATGCGATGCATTTAAGAAAATTAATTTCAAAAATATTGCATTTGCAACTACTATCCAATATATAAGGAGTATAGAAAAAATAAAAAAAATCGCTGAAAAATCTGGAAAGAAATTACTCATTGGCAAAGGAAGAAAAACGCAGCATCCTGGACAGGTAGTAGGATGTAATAATTTTGCAGTAAAAGAAGTTGCTGATAGTGCAGATGCAGTTGTTTTCTTAGGAGAAGGAAGATTTCATCCACTTATATTAGACATAAAAAAACCTGTTTTTGTAATACATCCACGAACAGGCACTATTGAAGATATAACAAAAGAAGTAGAGAAATTAAGAAAAAGAAGAAATGGCATACTTGCAGAAGCAATTAATGCAAAAACATTTGGAATATTGGTAAGTACAAAACCAGGGCAATTTAATTTAGAAACTGCAGAACGAATAAAAAAACAATTGAAAACTCTTGAAAAAGATGCAGCTATCCTTGTTAGCAACGAGATTTCTGCAGAACCAATAAAAAATTTTGGATTTTTCGACTGTTTTGTAACAACAGCATGCCCAAGACTCTCAGAAGATAACGAAAGATTTGAGAAACCAGTACTTGATTTACAATTATTTAATGAATTTATTTCTATTCTGATTAAATAGGAAAAAATATAGATTTAAATAATCTTCTTTATGTTATAAATTTAAATAACATAAGTGAGATAAATGGAAGTAATAACAAAAACCGATTTGCCATTAAAATTCTTTAGAAAAGGAAAAGTACGAGAAACATACGAACTTGATGATAATCTGTTGATGGTGTCAACTGACAGACTTAGTGCTTTTGATGTCGTATTTGATGATGGAATCCCTTACAAAGGAGCAGTATTAAACTCTATTTCTATATTTTGGTTTTTGCAGACAAAAGAGATTATAAAAAATCATTTTATCACAAATGCAGTGCCTGAGAATCTTCCAAAATATCTGGAAAAAAGGACTATGATTATTGAACGTGCGCAACCAATAGAAATTGAATGCATTGTTCGCGGTTATCTTGCTGGAAGTGCATGGAATGACTACTCTGAGACAGGAAAGGTGTCAGGAATAGAGCTTCCGAAAGGATTGAAAAAAGGTGATGAGCTTTCGCATCCTATCTTTACACCATCAACGAAGGCACAGATAGGCCATGATGAGAATATAACAGAAGCAGAGGCATGTGAACTTATTAGCCATGATGTTATAAGCTCATTAAAAGAAAAAAGTATCCAGTTATATAATTTCGGAAAATATCATGCGAAAAAGTGCGGATTAGTGCTTGCTGATAGTAAATTTGAATTTGGTTTTATTAAAGGGAATAATGAAGTTAACAAACAGATAATACTAATTGATGAACTTTTCACTCCTGATTCAAGTCGCTACTGGCTTAAAGAAAAATACGATCAAGGAATTCTTGAAAGCTTTGACAAACAATATGTACGCGATTATTTGGAAGGTATCAAATGGAACAAGGATCCTCCTCCTCCAAAACTTCCTAAAGAGATAATAGAAAAAACAAGCGAAAGGTATATTCAAGTATACAATATTCTGACTGGAAGAGATATTATGCAGTGAACTTTCTATATTTTATACTTTATAAAAATTTTTCTAACCCATCACCAAATCTCTGTCCATCCTTTGCAGCAATGCAGTTAACGCTTGTTGCTTTGCTTATTTTATTCGCTTCGCTTTCAGGACCTGCTCGTAAAAAGCTTGCACCCATGTGAGAGAGAATTGCTACTTTTGGCTTTGCAACTTTTATTATATTAATTACATCAGAAGTTTTTAGATGATCTGGAATCCCGTCTTTTATTGGTTTTAAACAATTGATTATTAGATAATCGCAACCTGAGAATTTTTTTGATAGTTCATTTGAATACTCCGTATCACCTGTATAACCGATTACTGCTCTATCAATGAAAAGCTTGAACCCAAATGCAGTCAATTCATCATGTTTAGTTTTTATGAACTCGAGTTCAAATTCTCCATTTTTTGTAGTGAATTTTTTTCTTTCGTTCTTCTTTGGTGCATATACAAATGCTGGCTTGGAGAGGTGATATTTTGAGATCATCCTGTCCCCATTTGGCTCACCATTTATAGTGTAGTCGCTTCCTATAAAAATTCCTTTTTGTTTTAGTGCATAATCAGTCATTGCTTCAATAAGCAATGCTGCATCATTGCAGTGATCAACATGGCTGTGGGTTACTATCACACAATCAAGCTTAGTTGGATCTTCATTATATTTTATACTTTGAAGAAGAGCTCCTGGTCCTGGGTCAACATGAATATTTGCACTGCGCGAATTAATGCGAAAACCGCCAGTAGACCGCCACTGTTTAATTAAATTAACGCGCCCGCCTCCAGTACCTAAGAATCTCAGTTCCATTCCTATCACTTTTCCAATTTTATTCTGAAAGTACTTTCTGCGTACTGGTACAATTTGTTTATAACAGTTATGTTTTTGGTCTAAAATACCCCCAATGCTCTAATGCAACTTTTAATTCTTTGTGTGTTTTTGCATACTCTCCAAGAGGAATTTTTTTCACACAAGCATCAACTGCTTGTCTTGCTGCTTTTGTTCCTACTCTGCTGCCTAAAGGATGTCCATGGATGCCACCACCAAATTGTATACCTACATCAATACCGAATTTTTCAACAATTTCTGGAACAAGCCCTGGATGTAAACCGCCAGAAGAAATAGCAAGTAGTGGCTTCATTCCATACCATTTTTGCTCAAAAACTCTTTGTTCTGTATCTAAATATTTGGCAAATATTGGAATTTTATTATGTTTTATTCCTTTTGTCAAATCTGCTTCACAAATTGCTTGGCTTGCTTTAACCTCTGCCAGCTCGCCATGCATCTTTCCAACTACTGTTCCGATATGAAATTGATCTCCACCAGCAAGTCTTACAAGTTTTGTCAAAACATTCATAGAAATTCCATGCAAATGATTTCTTGTAAAAGAAGCATGCATACATCTGTGTACATGAATAGGGACTTTTATTGCTTCTCGTAATTCTCTTAAGGCAGAAAAACCACAAGTTATAACATCCATCATTACAGCATTCGCACCCATTTCAATAAGTTTTTCTGCTCTCTCAATCATCTCTGTTGTATCATGCGTAACATTTACTGTATAAAGCACTGTCTCATCTGTTTCTGATTTTACCTTGTCAAGAGATTCCATCATACAACTAAGCCGTTCTTCAATTGGACATATTTTTCTTTGATCAGTAAGTGTTTCATCATCCTTAATATGATCTATGCCACCCATACCTACTTCATAGCCAACTTTTGCTGTAATTTTAGGTGTCAAGCCGACTTTTGGTTTTATTATAGTTCCAACGTGTGGTCTTCTTTTTTTTGATGTGCCAACAATTTTCCTTATTCCTCCAATACCAAATCTTGGTCCTTTAAAGAATTTAATATATTCTTTTGGCATTCTGATATCTAAAAGTCTACAGTTTTTTATTGCTTTTAACCCAAAAAGATTTCCTGCTGTAACACTCAACAACTGTGGAATATTTCCTGGTTCAAACAATTCAATAGGAAAAGCAACCAAGGCATAATTTCCTCTTACATCAATTACTCTGCCTGCAAATTTCCAAGCTCTTTTTGTTTCCGTGAAAACATGAGTCCATGTTCCTATGCTGCTTTCTGCAGCTATTGCTGCACCAATGTTTGTTGGTGTATATCCATAAGCACCTTCAACATAATAATAACATACTAACCATTCTTCTGGATCAATTTTTCTTCCTATATCAACAAATTCTTCAAACTTTCTTTCTAACTCGTGCGTAGATTCTTCATATTCACCAAATTCCGCAATTTCCTTTTTCTTACTCATTTTTACACCTCCTTTAGTTTGTTCTATAAATAATTAAGAGATACATTCTTTATTAAACTTTTGTTGCCAACGATTTTGCGTCAAAATTCAATCTCAAATATTAAATAAGGACATAAAGAAACTCGCAAATCTGCTTTAAGTTTTGGGATACATTATTACCCATTAATTATTTTAATAAATCTACAGTACATACACTCTTTTGCAGCACCAGGTTCACTACATTTTTTGCAATAATCCATTTTTATTTCTTTTTCATTAATACCAGCACGCATCATTTTTTGAATTGATAAAAAACTTTTGAATATGCGAAGCTGTGTACCAGGATAACTAGCTTCTAGTGTATTTAACTCTTCTCTTACAAGCGCCCGCATTGCATTTCTAGAATACGGACAACATTTTTTATCTTCAAGTTTCAACCCTTTTAGTTTTCCGTAAGCAACTACTTCTGTTTCAGGAGAATTTATGAATGGCCGTATTCGCTGAACAAGGCATTCATTTTTTATCAATGGCTCTGTGTAGCGTAACAAGCGAAGTGGTTCATTTCTCATAAGATTCATTATAACAGTCTGTACGCTATCATCTAAGGTATGTGCTATTGCCAGCTTATTTATATTGAGGTCATTTGCTTTTTTGTTTAATATTCGCCTTCTTATAACACCGCAGTAACTACACGGGATAGTGGTTTTTGTTTTTTCTATTAGTTCATCAAGAGTATAACCAATTTCATCTTTGAATGAAACTATGTAATGCTTAATTCCAAGAGCAGATGTTTCGCGTTTTGCAGTTTCTAATGTTTTCTTTCCATAATTACATCTAAGGCCAAGATCAACTGTAATCGCAACAAGATTAAATGGTAAAGATTTTTTTAAATCATTTAGTGCATGCAACAAAGTAGTGCTGTCTTTTCCTCCAGATAGACCAAGTGCAATTCTATCTCCTTTTTTTATCATTTTAAATTCGCGTATAATTGCCCTAAATCTTTTTTCAAACATTTCCTGAAAATGTTTTGAGCATAAATAAAGATTTGCATAAGGGAGGAATATTGGTGCGTTTCTCTTGCATTTTGTGCATTTGTTTTCTATGTTGAATATACTGAACAAACTATGCTTTGTTTTGCATTGCATATTATTTCACTTACTGGTCTATTTTAATATATTGAGTGGCTATTTTAAAATTTATTGTGGTTATGTTTTTTATGATTTTTATGCCAATCAAATCAATTATCGCGCGTGAGATTATTGATTCTCGCGGTAACCCAACTGTTGAAGTTGATGTATTAACTGATAATGGAGGATTTGGTAGGGGGGTAGCGCCAAGTGGTGCAAGCACTGGCGCGTACGAGGCAGTTGAACTACGCGATTCTGAAAAAAGGTATGGTGGCAAGGGAGTCAGAAAAGCAGTAGAAAATGTAAATAAAAAAATTTGGCCAGCAATATTTAAAGATGAAGAGAAATTTGAAAAAAAATTGAAAAAAAATGCAAAGTATGGCTACGATAGAAGAATAGAACCTGCTACTTACGATAGGATAATGTTAGATTTGGATGGAACCAAAAATAAAGCTAAACTTGGTGCAAATGCAATTGTTGCAACATCTATGGCAATAACAAAAGCACTTGCAAGTTCGCAGAACAAACCACTTTATCAGTACATTTTTGAAATAGTCAACCCTACTCTGTCTCCTCCTGGAGAAATAATTAATGCCCCACCATTTGCAAATATTGAGAAAAAAGTAAATGAGTATTGGGCAGCATTTGGAAAATTTAAAGAAAGTTTTGATATGAGATTGAAAAATCTTAAAATCCCACAGCCTATGTTTAATATTTTAAATGGGGGGAAACATGCAGGGACAAAACTTGCAATACAGGAATTTATGATTATTCCAAAAGGAAAAACATTCCAAGAAACGCTTCAGATAGCTTGTGAAATTTATCATACCCTTGGAAAAATTTTGGTTGATAGATATGGTGCGTCAGCAAAAAATGTTGGTGATGAAGGTGGATATACACCACCAATAGATAAAACAGATGCTGCGCTTGATGCAATAATGAAAGCTATTGATGAACTAGGCTACTTAAGATCAACTTCTATCGGAATTGACTGTGCAGCAACTTCTTTCTATGATAGTGTAACAAAAACCTACACGATTGATGAAAGGGCAATATCAGGTGATATGCTTCGGCGTTATTATATTGATTTTGTAAAACGCTACCCGATTACAAGCATAGAAGATCCATTTGACGAAGATGGTTTTGATTTATTTGCCACATTTACAAATGATGTTGGTAATAGTGCAATGGTTGTTGGAGATGACCTGTTGGTTACTAATCAAGAGCGCATCAAGCAAGCTATCGAGAAAAAAGCATGTAATGCATTACTTTTGAAAGTTAATCAGATTGGGACTGTAAGCGAAGCAATGACTGCTGCAGTACTTGCTAAAAATGCTGGATGGGATGTAGTAGCCAGCCATAGGTCAGGAGAAACAGAAGACACATTCATTGCTGATTTTGCAGTTGGCATTGGTGTAGAATATATAAAAACAGGTGCTCCTGCACGTGGCGAGCGAACAGCAAAATATAACCAGTTGTTAAGAATTGAAGAAATGTTAATGGAAAAATAGTGATAGAATGAATGGAGAACAAAAAAATCTCTGATGAAAGAAGAAAGAAGATTATAGAAGCATTGGTATCTAAACAAATTGTTGATGTAACAAATGCAATAAAAGAATCGCCAAAAGAAGCTGTTGAATTTATGATAATGTTGTTTTCATCATCTTCAACACCAGCACGCCTTCGGTGTACGATACCTTCGGCTTTAGGTTACGTAACTAAAGAGAAGATAGATATCTCGCCAGCAGCTCTAGCACTTTGAAATGCTATTTTTAATGAAGAGAATTGGATTGATGCGATTGATGCTCTAGAGAGCGCTGCAGATAACAATATTGACATATCAGATGCTATCCCTCAATTAAAAAAATAGTTTTACTCTGTTTAAGAGCTCGCAAAAGAAGAGGCTGCCAAAATAGGGGAATTTAAGATTCATTAAGAAACTAGAGAACAAAAAGACATGACAGAAGGCGGATGGGAGGCTGCATACGCTGTTGCTTACGATGTATTATATAAAAAATTTTATGGTGCTTTTGTTCCTGTCTCATCTATTGCAAACTCGCTCGCAGCATAAACTAACGTCATACTTTTTCTCATAAAGACGTTGCAATAGTTT
>JBGFRY010000002.1:0-11315 GCA_041694845.1 Microcaldota archaeon | reverse complement strand
GTGGCGCAAAGCCTATATTTCCGTTTACTTTTTTAATCTAACCAATCAAAATTGTTTTTATGGAACAAGATGAACTAGAAAATTTTATCCAAGCAGGCAAAATAGCCGCAAAAGTACGAGAGGATAGTAAGCGATTGATTATGATAGGTGAGCTATTATTAGATATCGCAGAAACGATCGAACAGATGGTACTAGATGAAGGAGCGAAATTGGCATTCCCTCTTAACATTTCTATTAATGAAATCGCAGCACATTTTACACCAGAGTTTGATTCTACTGCAATGCTTAATGAGAATGATTTGGTTAAAATTGATATAGGTGTTGATGTTAATGGCGCTATAGGTGACACTGCATACACAATTGATTTAAGTAGTAAGAATACCAGATTCGTGAATGCAGTTGAAAACGCGCTTGAAAAAGCGATAGCTGGTATTAAAGCAGGCATATCTGTTGGCGAGATTGGGGGAATAATTGAAAACACAATAAAAGCTGAGAATCTCAAACCAATTAGTAATTTATCAGGACATATGATAAAATCAGGATTACTGCATGCTGGTGTTACTATTCCAAACATAAAAAGTAATGAACCATATCAGTTTAGAGTAGGCGATATATTCGCAGTAGAGCCATTTGCAACAAATGGTGCAGGATATGTCAATGACAGCGGGCAGATTGAGATATTCTCTATTTATACACCACACCAGGTTAGAATGCGACAATCAAGAAAGATAGTAAAGTGGATTTTAGAAAATCATGGACTTTTACCATTTGCAGAACGCTGGATTAGAAAGGCATTTCCTTCAAAAATCCTTGTCTCTGTTTCATTAAAAGAACTATTAAGTAATGGAGTTATACGAGGTTATCCAGTACTAAAAGAAGCTCAAGCTGGATTGGTCTCACAAGCAGAGCATACTATTATTGTAGAAGAAACTTGTGCAAAAATTTTGACTAAATAATTTATTCTTAATACTTCCTATGTTGGCTTTAGTTTAGCAAGAAGATAGTTTCTCCTATATTTCTTAATAAAAAATCCGTATTTTGAATAGAGTGAAAGTGCTGGTATGTTTGCTTCTTTTACTTTCAAATAAATTTCATTTTCATCTTTTAATAGCGTAAGAACATGGCCAATCAGCGCACTACCAACTCCTAAATTCTGAAAAGCAGATGCAACACCTATTCCTTTGATTATTACTCTGTTTTTTACTTTAGAGATATGGACAAACCCAATTATTTTTTCTTTTTTGAGGGCTATAATAAATATATCTTCTTCTTTGTAAGATATTAAAACTTCTGGAAAAAGTGATTTTGCTAATTCAAAAATATTAACAAACTCGCTTTGTTTTGCTTTTCGTATTCTCATGAGTATATCATCAGCCACTGCACCAGATAGTGATCAGGCATTATGTTTATAACTTAAGAAATTGCACGGTTAGTTTTTTATTCGTTATTTTTACTATTAAGTATCTCCCTAATTTAGCTGCTGGTATCTTTATAACTATTGTTTTACATAACTCTTTTTTCCCTTCTATCTCATGTGCATGCCCACAGAAATTTGCGAATGGTTTTCTCTTCTCAATGATATCTCTGATCGATTTGCTTCCAATATGAATTCCACGTGCCTCATCCAACACACCATAAGGTGGTGCATGTGTAAGAAGTAAGGTATCTCTATCAATTTTAAGTTTTGACATCCTTTTTTCAATTTCTTCTTCTGTAAGTTCGCCATGTGTATGAAAAGGGGTTAGTGCACTAAAACCAAAGCCAACTAAATTAAAACCATCTGCAAGCTCGATGCGTTTTTCATGAACTGAAATCATGCGTTCTTCAAGCATTTTTAGAACTTCTGGAAGATCGCAGTTTCCTGGTATCGCAAAGCACTTTGGCTTTGATATTCTGTCTAAAAAATCTTCGAGAAAAGAAATCGCGCAAGTAGCGATATCCCCAGCAATAAAGATATAATCAAAAGTCTGTTGCTCACAAAGCTTTGTAATACGTTCAAGAGTGTATTCATCTGAATGTATATCAGAAAGAAGCAATAGTCGCATTTTACTCTTTCTCTTTTTTAGTTCGATATTCACTTAATATTTCTTCGCAACGCTTGTTAAACTCATCTTTAAGTTTATCACCGATAAAGTTCCTTGTAAATGCATCTGCCTTTGCAGCTATGGCAATTTTATTAGCCAGCGTACGTGCAATTTTTCCTCGTACTTTTTTAGGATTACTAGATATCTTAGGATGTTGGAAGAGTATACCATGCTTTGGTGGTGCAATTTTTTTGTTTCTCAGATGCTTGAACAGTGCCTTTTCTGCTCCTAGCACCTGTATGGTGCTTGCAGGGAGAAATGCCAAACGATTAAGAGAGCCTATATGGGCAATAAGCTGCGCAGCAATATCTGCACCAGCAACATGAGTCATGTTTGGGGCCAGTTCATTAACTAACACTGTTTCATAATTGTTATAAGTTTTTCTAAGTTCATAAAGAGAGAGAAGTTTTTCAGCCAATCCTTTACATTGCATAAGATCCTTCTCTTCTAATTCAGCACCAAGACTGCTCCTAGCACTAGCTGCAAGTTTCTTTGCATATTCTACGCCAACAATTTCATCAAGTTTACCAACAGAAGGATTTTTTCTATCCAAAACAGTCACAATGCGCGCATATGTATAGCGATTCTCTAATTTAAGCTCTGGAAAATAAACTCCATACCATTCATCCAATCGTTCTCCTAAAACATTAATGACTTCATCTAATTCTTTTATTGATTTTGATACATTAGCAACAAGCATATCCCTGCTTTTTAACGCTGTCTGAATTCTATCTTTAGTTTCTTTCAAAAACTTCTTTCTTAGATCACTCATAAATTGATGATATCTCAATAGTTATTTAAAGAGTTATGCGGCAAAAGGAAATATATGGTTGATGTTGAGAAACTTACTAAAGAGACTATTGCTAGTGGTGGAGTACTTGCGCTTCTTTATTTTGATATCCATGGGAAAAATGCTGAAGTTCTGCAAGAGCTAGGAGCAGGTTTCGTACAACAGTTGTTAAAACAGGATGGAGTGATATGGGCAATTGGAGAGGTAGATGAGCCTATTGAACAAAAAGAGATCTGTTCGACTTCTGTTGAGGTTAAAATATTGACAAGTAATTTCTTAAGCTTAAGTAAGATATGCTCACTTTACAGTCCGATATCAATAGAAATCTTAAGGCCTAACGAGATAAAATTAACGTTGGATAATGTGCATCAACTTCTTCTTGATGTTTCTACAATGGCTTTTGAGTATAAGAAGTTTATAGTAGAACGAATATCAAAAGCAGAAGAATTAGAGCAGTATCGTATAACATTACAGCAAAAAATTGATTTGGGTAAAAGAATTTTGAATAGAAAAAAGGATAAGGAAAATAATAAGGAAGGGATAGTATGATTAAACGTGAACTTATAAAAACAGGAATTCCTGGTTTTGATGATATCTTAGGTGGTGGAATTCCCAGGGGCTCTATTTTTACTCTTAGCGGCCCTAGTGGTTCTGGAAAAAGTACATTTGGGATGCAATTTCTTGTTCAGGGTATAACAAAACAGAAGGAACCAGGGCTTTACATTTCAATAGAGGAGACAAAACAATCAATGCATCAGAATATGAGTGGCTATAGCTGGGACTTGGAAAAACTTGAGAAAAACAGGCAATTAGTATTTCTTGATTACCCAATCTACGAAGTTGATCAATTTCTAAATCAATATGGTGCAATATTAGAAATAATTAACACAATGAGCATAAAGCGAGTTGTTGTTGATTCAATAATGCCAATAGCAATTCATTTCAATAATGATGAGGAGAGAAAAAAAGGTTTTCTAAAACTTATTGATAATGTTCGCAAATGGGGTGCAACAACGATGATTATATCAGAAGATACACCTGCAACTACACAAGATGTTCTTCCAGATACAAAATATGGTATTGAGAGCTTTAGTGATGGCTGGATACAGATCTATTATGTTTACTCTCCAAAAGATAAAGAGCGCACCCGTGCAATTGAGGTAATAAAATTCAAAAGCCTTGCGCATTCTTCAAGAATATATCCAACAGAGATAATGAATAACGGATTTATAGTGCATATTTAATTTTACTCATTTAAAACTGCGAAAATCATTTTCTTGTTTTTTATTTTTTCTAGGTCTCTTTCATAAACAATAATTCGTTTTCCTTTTAATAATTTTAGCAATCTGTCATCGACATTTTCAAGTATTACGTCGTGTACATCATCAATACCGCCAAGTTCAATGTCAGTGAATGCTTTGCTATTAGCGCTTATTTTTCCAACCAAAAGTCGATTTTTATTTTTCCATTTCATTAATTCAAGCTTAGTCGGCAAGGTGAACACGACACGTGCATTTATACCAAGCAATCTGTCTATAAATTCTTCGTCACTTACTCCTTCAATTTCTATATTAATAAAATAAGTCAGTTTATCATAGACATCAAAATTTATTCTCATTCCTTTTTGCGCATCTAGATCAATCATATGGAGTAGTTGAATTCCTTTTTCTTTTGCCTTTTTTGCAATATCAATTGGCTTTCCAACTAATCGCAATGTTCCATTATGTTTTTTGAATATCTGTTTATCTTTTATATAAAAAATTTCTCCATTGATCATATGCTGTACCATGTGCTTATTTTTTAATAATCTCAATGACCTTCTTTAATTCTAGCATTTCCTCTTTTCCTATTCGCATATCTTTTAGTGTAACCTTATTTTCTTTTACTTCCTTTTCGCCGATTACTATGAAATATGGTATACCTAACGCGTTTGCATAATCCATCTGCTTGCGGAGATTCCTGTTATTTAAATCAGTTTCAGTTTCTATGCTACTTGCTCTTAGTGTATTTGCAATCTTTAGCGAATACTGATAGAATTCTTCATTAACACATCCTACAAAAACCTTGGTGTAAGTTTTCGTACCTTTGCTCTGCTCATTCGAGTCGCGCTCTTTTATTAGCACTATCAATCGTTCAATTCCAATTGAGATTCCTGTTCCATAATCTTTCTGCCCATAGAGTTCAAGTAGATTATCATATCTTCCGCCTGCTGCAATTGTACCTATATCGTCTGATAGTTTTACTTCAAACACTGGGCCTGTATAATACCCTAATCCACGAACCATCGCAAGATTAATTTCAATATCAAATTTACATAGCGCAATAATCTCGCGCAGTTCATCAACACCATCTTTACAAATACTTTCTATATTTGTAAGTTTTTCTTCGTTTGTTCCTTTCATTTTTACCAATTTAAGAACATTGCGTGTTGCTTGTTCACCAATAAGTTTTTTTAGTTCAGCTCTAATTGCTGCCTCACCAATTTTATTTGTTTTGTCTAGTATGCGCATTATGTCATCAATGTTATCGCCCAAATTTAATTTTTCTATTATTGAATTCATAATTTTTCGATTATTCAACAAGATACGCGGTTTTTGAAATCCAAATAATGCTAATACTTCACGAATGATAGTAAGCAATTCTGCTTCTGCACGTATCCCTTTGCAGCCAATTATATCAACATCAGCCTGCCAGAATTCACGAAAACGCCCACGTTGCGGTTCTTCCTTTCTCCACACACACGATATACAATATCGTTTGAATGGTTTTGGTTCTGCAGTGTTTGATGCAACACGCGCTAGAGGAACTGTAAGATCAAATCGTAATCCATATTCATTTTCCTTGCTTTCGCTACTACTGCCAATCTCGAATATTTCGCCTTCTATCCCTTCTCCAGCCTTTGCTCTAAGTATCTCGAGATATTCCATAGCAGGTGTTTCTAATGGTCTATAACCATATTTTCTATACACTGTCTCTATCTTATCGAATACTTTTTTTCGCAATATCATTTCTTCCGGAAGAAAATCCCTCATTCCTTTTGGTGTTGATTTTGTCATCTGATAACCTCTTGCTTTATTCTTCTTTTTCCTGTTTGTTTATTTTTTATTTAAGTTCACTTTGATTAGCGAACAACCTGCAAAAGAATACAAAACTAAATTAATATATATCTTATATATTATCTATATGGTGATTTAAATGCCAAGTTGTTGCGATTGCAAAAGTAGTATACAGAGCCTTCTTATAAAAGTTTATTTTATTACTTCTTCTGGAACATGTGGCAGCGGTGATAACTATCTCTGTCCAAATTGCTTAAGGAAAAGGATGTAACCAAGAATAGCCCCGATCGGAAAATCTGTTTCTAATTTTGAGTTTTCAGTTTTAGAAACATTCGAACCGATGTACCAAGGTCCAGAGCCTTGTATCCTTGACCGCTAGACGACGGGGCTTGCACACTCATTTATTTATGGCTAATTTTAACCAACAACTAGGTTTTTAATATTAATAGATTAATGTTAGAAGGTTTATGGTTTGGTGCTATACTAATGTATCCTCCGCATAATGAGTATTTCAAGCGTATTGAGCATGAACGATGGAGTTTTCTTGCAATAATGGCAATCGAATTCCATATTGAAATAGAAGAAAATGGTAGTGAGAGTAGAAAATTGAAAAAAGAGGTTGAAATGCTTAAACATGTGATATATGAGCAACTGATAAACTATGAAAATAATGGTAAAAATATCCCATCAGTTTTTTTTACAGGAATGGTAAAAACGATTAGAAGGATTGAAGCTAGTTTTGAAAGACTTCAGATGAAAGATAAAATATTTGTGCAGTTCTTAAAGGCATTGCTTCATAAAGCAAAGAAAGAACGAATTATTGCAGTTAAACCTCTTGAAAGATCTTTTGAATTTAAAAAAATGAAGATTAATAGTGATAGATATGATTCTCTACGATATTCCAATAAAGATAGAACTTAGAGAGGACCAGTTGTTTGTTAATGAAGAACTGCACAAAAGAGCAGTTCGAACTCTCTTTGTTATGAGAGAAGTTCTCATAAATAAAGAGGTACAGATGAATAACGATACCCAATTGTATTACATGTTTCGTGAGGTATATGTGAACAATGGCATTGGGTATGATTTAGTTTACATGCCTCCTGTTATGATAGGAGTAGAATACAACAAAACATATGGCCATTATCATCCTGAAGTTGAGAAAGACCTTTCTTACCCAGAAGTTTATCAAGTACTAAAAGGAAGGGCACTATTTCTTCTCCAGAAAAAAATTAATAGTGGAGTCACTGAAGTAATCTATGTAAACGCTGAAAGCGGAGAGGTTTTGCTGATTCCACCAAACTATGGTCATGTAAGCATAAATCAATCCGAAGATAGCGATTTAGTACTTGCAAATCTTGTGTATAATAAGTTCGAATCAGACTATGACGAATTTAAAACTAACAGAGGTGCTGCTTTTTACTACACGACTGGAGGTTTTGTGCATAATACAAAATATGTTGTAAGAAAATTTGATCGTTTTACTGCTCAAGATCTAAATAAAAAATATTGGTTTTCTTGTTCTGATCTTCTAAGTGAATTTCACAAAGCACCAGAAAAATTTAAATTCTTGAAGATCCCATCATTACTAATTAATAAATAATGGAGAAGAAGATTCAGTGGTTAAGAAAATATCAATTATAATTGCTACAAAAGATGAAGAGGACGGAATTGCAAAGGTATTGTGCTCAATCCCAAAAAATGTCTTAAGAGATGCAGAAGTTATTGTTGCTGATTATTCGAAAGATTTGACACCAATAATAGCAAAAAAATTAGGAGCAAAGATTCTAGTTTTAAAAAAAGATGGAAAAGGCTTTGCAATGAAAAAAGCCGTTGAATTCAGCTCTGGCAGGATATTAGTATTTTTAGATGGCGATGGAAGCGACCCGCCAATATACATCCCAATGCTAATGAAAAAGTTGGAAAATGCAGATATTGTACTTGGTACAAGACATCTGATGAAAGGCGGGAATAACGATGCTTTTGGCCAGACAATTTTTACATTCTATTCTGGTATTGTGTGCCCTTTGTTCCAATCACTTGGAATGGGAATATATGGCGATCCATTAGCTGGATTTCGTGCTATGCGAAGAAAAACATGGGATGCACTTAACATAAAATCAAACGATTTCTTAATAGAAACAGAGATAAATATTAAAGGAATTGAACGTGGTCTTAAAATCGTAGAAGTAAATATTCCCCTCATCAAAAGGAGTGGAGGCTTATTAAATAGCAAATTGATAACAAATCCATATCAATGTGCGAAAATATTAAATTATGTAGTACATCATGTACAAAAGAAGCATTTAAAAAAAGAGAAGAATCGTATAAAAATGTTGCTGAAAAAAATAAAGGTCAAATAAGTTTAAATAACTGGTTTTTCAATTTTCTTCACTTTTCCTTGGGCAAGCACATCACTTCCGCCACCATTACCCTCAAGCTGCGTAATTATTTTTCTCAACAATTCGTTAGCCTTATATTTTGAACTTTTGGCAGCTGCACAAAAAACAATACCATTCCTATTAATTAGAACTGCAGAGCTTGATTCGCTTGCTGCAACTCCGCTAGCTATTTTTTTTAGTAATACTTCCTCTAAATCAAAAATACGAATAACTGGTTTTTCTTTTCCTTCTGCGATTATTTTCTTGATTTCCTCTTTTGTTAATTCTTCACTCATTTCATCTATTTTCTTTCTCTGCTCTTTCCATTCATTAAAAAATCGTTCAACAGTTTTAGGAAGCTCTTGATCGTTTACACCTACTTTATCTGATGCCTCTTTCAAAAGCGCTTCTTTTTCTTGTATATATCTTACCGCAACCTCACCACATTTGTATGTTAATCTTTCGATTCCATCTTGAACACTTTCGCGCTTAATTATCTTGAAACAACCGATTTCTCCAGTTGATTTTATCATGAAGTGAGTTCCGCCACATGCTTCGGTGTCTATATTTCCAATTGAGACAACACGTAATTCTTTGCCAGGAACAGCACCGCCTTGATAGAGCCTAAACCCATATTTTGCTTCAGCAACATTTCGCGGAAGAATTTCAGTAATGATCGGTAGATTCATTACAATATAGCTGTTTACTAGCGATTCTATTCTATTTAGCTCATCCTGAGTTATACGTCTGTAATGGGTAACATCAAGATGCCCCTTTTCTTCATCTTTGTAAGACCCGCCTTGCCAAATATGCTGGCCTAAAACATCGCGGCACGCTGCATTAACAATATGTGCTGCTGTATGATGGCGGGTTATTGTTTTTCTTCGCTTTATGTTAACAATACAATTTACTTTTTGATTTTTTTTGAACACGCTTGCATTCTCAACATCATGTAAAACAACACCAGCAACCTTTAGCACATTTTTTACATTTACTCTATTAATTGTGCCTCTGTCAGCAACCTGCCCACCGCTTTCAGGGTAAAATGCAGTTCTATCTAAAACAACATATTTCGAATCTATAATCGTGATTACTTTTCCATTAAATCTCTCTACATCACTATAATAAAATACTTTAGTTTTCTCCAGGCCAACAACATCTATTTTTGGCCATTCTTCATCTTGTACATTCTTTATTTCACTTTCTTTTACTAATTTGTAGAAATTACCTGGCATCTCTACATTAACATCTTCTTTTTTTGCAACTTCAACAATATACTCAGGTGGTATTCCATGACTTTTATATAAAGTAAACAGATCCTCTTTCAATATGCTAGCCCCTTTCGATTTCTTTACTAATGCTTCAACTCTGCTTCGTGCCTTATCTTTAGTAGCTGCGTATTTCTTTTTCTCTTCTTCGATTACATCAAGTGTAGTTTCAACTCCGTATTTCAAGTGTGGGAATAAATATTCAAGATGTTTTGTATGCCCATTGATTATTTTCTGGTAATCTAGTTTGAGATCAAATTCTTCTTCAAATCCGAACACACGGCGTAGGATCATTCTTAGGTTATACCCTCCACCAGCATTACTAGGTAGCATACCGTCTGTTATAGTAAATAATAACGTACAAAGATGATCTGCAGTTGCATATAGCGCCTGCAAAGGTTCAAGTTGAGAAAAGAGTTCCTCTTTGCTAACTCCTAGCAAGGCAGCAATCCTAATTTTTTCTTTTTCCATATCATCGACTTCATCTTCATTTAGCGAACCAGAGATCTTTGCGAATTTTAGGAACAGCTCACGATCTATTTTTATACTAGCATTTTTTTGCATTTCTTTTATGACATCGCTAAACACGATGTCGTAACTTGTTGGATCCCCAGTTGTTATCCATGCTAAACGAGAGAGGCCAGCACCCATATCAATTACTTTAGTCTTCAGTTCTAAGTTCCCTGTTTCAGTTACTTCATACTGCATGAATACGCAATTTCCGAGCTCAAGTCCACGCACAAAATATTCTAGGCTAGGGCCAAAGTTTCCACCACCAGCCCAGACATCCTCGATAAATATAAGCTCGTTTTCAGGAATACCAAGCGCTTTTAGATACGCGATATCATGTGTTATGGCATGCTCTTTCCAATAGAATAATCCTGTTTTCTTTGTATTGAAAGCATGCTGACCAATCATAACAAAATTAGTGTAATGTCTGCCACTTACTCCAACATTTGCAATATCAACAAATCTAATGCATGATTGAGGGATAATAAGTGGATTCGCAGGTGGTTCTAGCTCGCCGCTAACAACATATGGCTGAAAATCATTTATTGAAGCAACTGTGAAATAAAGATCGTTTCGCCATCGCGCAACTGTTGGGTATGGTTTTATGTATGCATGGCCATGCGATGTAAAGTACTTTTCGACAACTTTCCAGGTATCAATATAACTTAATTTTTTCTTTATCGGTGTATTTCCAATAAATTGATAGCCGATACAATAGGCATCTGCGCAATATTCGCGCGGTTCAATACTCCAAAAATTTCTATTGCAATTCTTACATCTCGCGCGTTTAAATCCTTTTTTTATTAGAATGTCTAGCTTGTAATGTTTCTCCCAGTTATTTGCAAACTGCTTTCGTAGTTCATTTTTATCAATGTCTGGCATAGAAAAACCTTATCTCCTATTATTTGCAATTAGTTTTTTAACTGCACTCTTTAAACTTTAAAAGCGGGCCCGACGAGATTTTCTTTTCTGGTTTCGAGTCTCGAAAACCATTTCGAATTCACGGACTAAAAAGCCTCTCGTGACACACGGATTAAGAGTCCGTCGCTCTACCACTCCAGAAGGTCTCGAGTTTCATATACAGGACGCAAGACTCTGGACCCAAGACCTTTAGCTGAGCTACGGGCCCGTACAAAACTATCTTGTAACAAAATAAGTTATTACAAGAATTGCAACGATCAGAATTACAGCAAATACTAATTCTTTTATCATGAAATTATTTAATAACG
>JBGFRY010000055.1:0-11429 GCA_041694845.1 Microcaldota archaeon | reverse complement strand
AACAATGCCTAGCTCTGAAGAAAAATATAGGTGGCTTTAGCTCGTACTCCTGAGCTAGGCATTGTTGCCGCGCACCCTGAGTGTTTGACACATTCATCCCTTAGACAAGTCAAAGGGTCTTCTGCTAGTATTAAATAAAATTTCTAATCCTAGCCAAGCAGATACTTCCAAATTGGAATAAAATTGATAAGTTTCCCATCAATTTTCTTTGTTTCTTCATGATCTTGCGTTACAACTGCGCCTTCTTTAATCTTGAACACTTCCATGAATTTTATTAGGTTTTTGATGTCTTTATCATTTATGTTTTTTTGATATTTGACTTCTATTGGCTTGATATTCTTACCATCTAGTAAAACAAAATCAATTTCTTTATCCAACTCACGCCAAAAATAATCTGCTTTGGATTGGAACCTAACAATACTTTCAGCAACTGCACCAGAATCTGGAAATTCTAGAGATAAGCTCATGGCTGGATGGACGAGATAATATTTTTTGAGCTTTCTAGAAGATGCCCTCAATAAGCCTCTAAAATTCTTTAAACTCTTTACAAGAAAACAACATTCCAAGTAATATAGATAATTGCTTATTACTTGCCTACTTCTGCTCATATCTTTTGACAGATCTTCCAAATTTACAATCATTCCTGGTTTAGATGCAATAATACGGGCTAATTTTTCTATTAGTTCAATCTCTTTGATCTCAAATAGATCAGTCAAATCCCTAAAAATTGCCTTCTCTATCACACTTTCTTTTATATATTTTTTTGCAATGTCTTGTTCAGCATTTACTATCTCCGGGAAAGGCCTTAAGAGATAATTATTGTATTCGATCCTTAATTCACTTGACAATAACTTCAGGTTATCCTCCATCTTCTTCCAAAGCCCTTTAAATTCTAAGAATTCTTTGAATGATAATAAATTAAGTGAAAAATAGAAAATTCTACCTGCAAGACTCTCCTTTGCTTTCAGCAAAATATTCAAAGAGGCTGATCCTGAAATAAAGAATTTAATATTTGGGTAAATATCATAAAATACCTTAATCTTGTTTTGCCAATCATCTGTTTTTTGAACTTCATCAAAAAAAAAGTACGTTTTGTCAATCTCTCTAAGTTTTTTTTGCAAGATCTTTTCTTCATATAGTTTTATCACTTCTCTTATTTCATATTTTCCATCGTCAAAAGAGAAGTATAAGATGTTTTTCGGATTAACTCTGTTTTGAATAAGTTTTTGAATAATCTGATGTAGAATAGTTGACTTGCCTACTCGTCTTAAACCAACAATACCGATTATTTGCCTTAATTCAGTATACTTATCAATTTCATAAAATAATGTTCGTTTGTGTTCTGGTGCAAAAATCTTCTTTACGCTACCATAACTCCACCAGTGATTCATTTCTTCAAGTCTTTCAATACTTAACATATACGTTGATTAGATCTAACGAATATTTAAATCTTTCGTTAAGTGCAAATAACGAAAAAATGCTCCGTCCGCGAATATCACCACATTTAAGATGGCTTTGAACGCGGGTCGACGGAGTGAAAGTCCGCTATCCTTAAACCACGCTTCGCGTGTTTGGCCGAGCTAGACTAACGGAGCATCTAGTAAGAAATTTTATTTTATCGTTCCTTTTTTAACTATTTCTAAAATCTCTTTATGGATGTCATCGATGCTTTTTTTACCATCGATCAGATACCAATTGACGCAAAGGAATCGTTCTTTATACAATGCTAGAAACCTATTTCGTACTGTTTCTAGATAAACAGCATTCTCCTCATATCTATCTAATTCCTTTTGTTTTCTTTTTCGCTCTTGTGAGACATCTGCAGTTGTATCTATTAATACGACTGCATTAGGCACTATGAAACCCATAATAGCAACAATCCTCTTGCCTTCTTCATAACTAATGCATTCCTTCTCATATGCAATTGTAGAAAAGACATATCTGTCAAATATTACAAGCTCGCCATTTTTCATTGCAGCATTTACTTTTTTCTGCTCTGCCATTATATCTTTTAGAAACAAATGGAAAAGTTCTGTAGGTTCTATTTCAATTTTTCGTTCTAGATATGCATTTAATTCCGGAGTATTTTTCGTTGGGTATTTAAACAATACTGCATTTGGAAATTTTTGCTTTAGTAGTTCTATTTGCGCTGTTTTACCAACCCCATCCAAGCCCTCTAGCACAATAAGCATAAGATAAATCTACATAGTAGTATTATATTTAAATCCTAATACTCATTATCCAAAATAGATGGGTTGTTTGTATGGATCTAATTTCTATCAGAGATGTAGATAAAAAAACAATTGAGGAAATCTTAGAACTGGCAGAAAAGAAAGAAAATGAAGAGACCCAAAAAAAAGAGAGTAAGAAAAAGAACATCGTTCTTGCTACATTATTTTTTGAACCATCAACGCGTACAAAACTATCATTTCAAACTGCAGCTGTACGCAATGGTCTTTGTTATATCGACTTTTTGACAGAGACAAGTTCAATAAAAAAAGGAGAGACCTTCATTGATACAATAAAAACAGTCTCTAGTTATGCAGATGCGCTTGCAATACGCCACCAAAAAGAAGGTGCAGCAAGACTTGCTGCCATGGTAAGTGACAAACCAATAATAAATTGTGGAGATGGCGGGAATCAACATCCAACGCAAACACTTATAGATTTATATACTATAAAGAAGCACAAAGGAAAACTTAGTGGGCTTAATGTAATGCTGGTAGGCGACCTTAAACATGCAAGAACAATGCATTCACTATTGTACGCACTTGCAATGTTTGGTGCGAATGTAACTTTATGTGCACCAAAAGGTCTTGAAACTGATAAAGAAACTTTGGATGAAGTTAGGAAAAAATTCAATGCAATTATCACAATCAAAAACGATTTTGATGTTGTTGGAATTGATGTACTCTATGTTTGTAGGATACAAGCAGAGCGCTTCGCTGATCCACTAGAAGCAAAGCGTGTGCAGGAGAAATTTTTCATTTCAATGAAAAATCTGAAAGGTGCTAAAAATGATTTAATAATAATGCACCCACTCCCAAAAGTAAATGAAATTGCGCCAGAAATTGATAACAGTAAATACGCAAAATATTTCGAGCAAGCAAGCTATGGTGTACCAGTAAGGATGGCTGTTATTGATTATGTTTTAAGCCATTAGATGGTGGATTATTATGTTGAACGTAGATGCAATTGAATCTGGAACAGTAATTGATCATATAAAGGCAGGGAAAGGAAAACGCGTGCTTGAACTATTAAAAATAGGGGAGGATTTTAGTTCCAGAGTAGCACTTGTCGCAAATGCACTAAGTAAAAAACTTGGAAAAAAAGACATAGTGAAGATTGAAAACGTCTTCGTTTCAAATGATATAGCGAATTTAATTGCACTGATCGCCCCAAATTCAACAATAAATATTATAAAAAACAGCGAGGTTGCGAATAAATACATGGTTTCTCTTCCATCGAGGTTGAAAGGTATTGGTACTTGTCCCAACCCAAATTGTATTACAAATTTCGAGCAGGCTGAAAAATCATTTGCACAATTAGAAGGAGAAACATATCGCTGTGATTTTTGTGAACGTGTTTTCAAAGCAGATGAGCTCGTTCGTTAATTGGTTATACCACAAAGAAATGATAGAAATAAAAATTCTACCTTGAACTATGCATTCCGCAGATTCTTATGTATTACATAAAAACTATAGAGGATAAGGTGCGTATCCCGCCAGCTTTATTTGGCAGTAGCTTACATGATGCATTTCTCCATATACTAAGAGAAAAATTTGAAGGAAGGGTCCTAAAAGATATTGGTATGGTTTTAGCTGTTGACAACCCAAAACCACTTGGTCGTGGAATTATTATACCTGGTGATGGTGGTGCGTATTATGAAGTTTCTTTTGATTCATTGACATTTATCCCGCGCATTAATGAGGTATATTTTGGAGATGTAAAAGAAGTAGTTGAATTTGGTGCATTCGTTAGCATTGGACCACTACAAGGTTTACTTCATCTCTCACAAATCTCGAAAGAAAAGTTTAGTTATGATAAAAAAGCAAAATTGCTCTCATGCAAAATCGAGAGGCGTTCTATAAAAAAATTGGATAGATTATTAGTAAAGATTTCCACAATAAGTATGAAATCTGCAGCAACTGCAAAACTTGGTCTTACTATGCGTCCTGATGGTCTTGGAAAGATTGAATGGTTGGAAGAGGAAGATAAAAAGAAGAAAGAAGTAAAGAAAACAAAAGAAAAAGAAGAGAGCGAAGAGAAAAAATGAGATCCTGCAAATCTTGTAATTATATTGTATACACAGAAAAAATCTGCCCAAAATGCAATGGTGAACTTACAGAAAAATTTTCAGGCTTGATTCTTGTCTTAGACCCAGAGCGTTCCGAGATCGCAAAAATTGCAGGTATTAATTCAATTGGCGGGTATGCAGTTCGTGTGAAACAATAGGTAACTATAATATATTATTCTTATGAAAGGTTATATCTCGTTTCTCCTTGTTTTTGCTGCTGTTGTTAGCCTTTTTAGTATTCTGGCAATTTTGATCGAAACTAACAACTACAACCAATCAAAAGCAATTGGTATTGAACAGCTATACCAACAAGAGATGAATCTAAAAGAAGTAGTGCGTGAATTAGCAAGGCAGGGAGCGCGTGAAGGTTTTCTTGCTTATTCAATAGAAGTGGTTAAAAAAGTTATTTTCAGTGGTGGTACGTTAACTCTAAGTTCTGCATTTAACAGTGATGAAGCCAAAAGCTATATCCGTAATATGGTTTATGCAAAATTAAGTATGATCACATTGCTTACACCTACTACAAAAATAAAAGATTACGATGCAGTTTTTTGGTGTAGTAGTTCTGTGGTGTCATCTGCCCAGCTTCTTGACGCCAAAGAAGCATCATTCTCATCAAAAACAGCAGCGCCTTGCTCATTATGCACACAAGTACCAGATCTACTGTCAACATGTCGCAATCAGATTGGCGTAGATGTTTTTGGGTTAAAATTTGATGATGCAACAATTACCACAGATGATATAGGTAGGGGGGATCTGATAGATGGAGTAGTAACAGTATACCTTGATCACTTTGGATTTTCGTTATATTCAAACAAATATAATATAGTAGCAGTAGGATATATCCCTCTTGATGCAAAAGTAGAGGTAAAGATTCCATGAAAGATTCTATAAGCAATACTAAGAGAGCGCAGCTAACAGTTGAATTCATGGCAAATTTCATCATATTTTTATCTATTGTAAGTATTCTTCTTGGTGCAGTTTTTCATGTTCATAGTCTAGCAGTACAAAAAATAGAGTCATCAAAGAATTTAATCAAACTTCAACAGATCGCATTGCAACTGAACGAATATGTTAATTGCGTATATCTCTCTAAGGAAGAATACATCCATTATTTAGAACATGACGTATTATCGTGCAAAAAAGAGGAAGGTGTTTGCTATTACAAAGGCAATGAAACTCTAATCCTTAGTTATACTGTTAAAGGGACCAAGAAAATTCTCAAAGCATATACCTTGTTGTCATTTGCAAAGGAGAATAATTATGAACCAGTCTAATGTATTTCAAAGTATAAACAAGCGTAAATCAGAAAAAGGTCTGTTGTCTTTTGATGGACTTTTCTCAATTCTCCCAGTTTTACTTCTACTCCTTTCTTTTATTTCTTTAGTAGACTATCTAATGGAACAATCAACAAAAACAGAACAACAGCAGATCTTATTCGATAAATTGCTATCAGCAGGCGATTACGCAGTCAAGCAAGGAATGTCTAAAAAAATAGGTTCTACTGCATGGCCTAATCTTGTTGAATCACTTGACTACCATCCTATAGAATTAGAAAAACTAAAGATAGAATTAGGCTTTAATAAACTTCTCATAGGACCAGATAAAGCAGAAGGAATGACATGTATCTATCGTCTTGTTGTTCTTGATGATTTATTTGGAAGAAAAGAAATCAAAAAAATTTATATTTGTGGTGAGTAGCTGAGGTGATAGATAAATGCAATCCTTAGAAGCGGTTCTTTCCTTGTTGGTTTTTCTGCTGATCACAACCCAAATAATTCCATTCGATGCAAAACCAGTTAATGATTCGCTCTATCGCATTCAACTTGCTAATGATGTCTGGCGTGTGTTGTATCTAAAAAACGATTTTGAAGATTTTAGTTTTACTACAGGTAATCCTTCGTTGAACTCTGCTGAGAAAAATCTTATAGATATAACAGATGTCACAGGAATCTGCGTCTCTGTAAGAGGTTTTGGCCTTTGGTCATGTAGGCCAGGAAATGTATATGGTTGGGTTAATGGTGAGCAGATAATCACAATTAAAAAAATCCTTGTTGTTAGTGGCGTACCAAGTGAAGTAACTCTTACACTTTATAAGAAGATGTGAATGAAAAAATAATAATTAAGACAAACAACGAATATTTTCAGATAAGTTTTTATAATCAACTTTTAGTATTTTTTATTATCTATTATATTTTGGAATGTGATTTTTATGAATGTTGAACCATCTAAACGAAGCGATCTTGTAAGTTATCCAATTCGGGATATAGTGCAGGAAGCTAAAATACTTGAAAAACAAGGAAAAGACATGATTTATCTAAATATTGGTGACCCAGGGCCATTTGATTTCAGGCCGCCACAACATATTATTGATGCTATTTCTGAAGCACTGAAAAAAAATTACTCAGGTTATGCGCCAAGCGAAGGGGATCCAGAGCTGAGAAAAACAGCAGCAGAATATGAAGGCTGCAAAGAAGAGGATGTTTTTATTGTAAATGGATTGAGCGAAGGGATTGATTTTCTATTTCAAGCATTGGTTGACCCAGGTAGAAATGTAATTCTTCCATCACCAACATATCCTCTTTATCTAACAAAACAAAGAATTAGTTTTGGAAGCGAGTTATTCTATGAATGTGACGAAAACTGGGAACCTGATCTTGAAAGTATGCGAAAACGGATAAACAAATACACAAAAGCAATTGTTGTAATAAATCCTAACAACCCAACAGGTGCCGTATATTCACGCAAAAACCTGCAAGGAATAGTTGATATTGCAGGCGAGTTCGCTCTCCCAATAATATCAGATGATGCTTATGAAATGCTAGCGTTTGGTGGCGATTTCACAAATTTACGAGAACTTCATAAAGATGTACTACTTGTTTCAGGTAATTCTCTTTCAAAGAATTATATCTACCCAGGTGCACGCGTTGGTTATCTTGCATTTCATGGAGAAGGATGGGAGAAGATAAAAGATGTAATACAAAGACTATGCAATCAGAGACTATCAGTAAACTGGGAGATGCAGCGAGGAGCAATTGCAGCGATAAAAGGTCCAAAGGATCATATAAAAATATTTAATCATGAGCTAAAAAAACGTTGTGATCTTCTTGCAAAAGGGATAAATAGCATTCCTGGTCTAAAACTGGTAGTGCCAAAAGGTGCATTTTACGCATTCGTAGAAATAACTAATGGAAAAGGAAAATGGAAAAATGATTGGGATTTTGTACGCGCGTTATTGCGCCAAACAGGTGTGGTTGTAGTACCTGGTTCAGGTTTTTCAACAGCACTTTCGAATCATCATTTTAGAATCGTTTTCTTGCCATCTCTGGAAAAACTTAATGAAGCAATACAAAGAATAGAAAGATTTATGAAATCATAATGTTTATATTTTTAATAGTGAAAAATAAAATTCTGGTGGTGAAAAAATGAAAAAATATATATTATTTGGATTGTTGTTAGGAATGTTTTTACTCAGCGGATGTATTTCATACGAGTTCTACCACAAGATAGCAAAAGATGGAAAATCAGAATTCCAAGTTACTTATGATGTAAGTCAGATTCTAGCGCTGACAATGCAAAATCAACCACCCGGTACTTCAATTGATACAATAACAACAAATATGAGCACTAGTTTAAACCAACTGTGTGATGAAATTAAAAAGAATGATTTGAATATTGAGTGTACCGTCGATGCACTAAAGATAACTATTAAACGTGCATTCTCTCCTGGAGATGGTTTCTACACATTTTCTATAGAATCAGGCTTCCCAACCACAATATACAAAGTTGTTGTTAATAAGATACCACTTTCGAAGATGATAGCATTGCAACCAGATCAACAAACTGCTACTGGTGTTGAAATGGCATCAGTACATGATATTGATTTTTCAGATAAGGAAACGAATAAATTTTGGTCGCAAGGACTAGATCCTGATAATGAGCTGATAAAGATTACATATATAGTAGAAATGCCAGGTGAAGTAACAAAAGCAGAGGCAGGAACCTACAAAGCAGATATAACTAGTAGCAAAGCAACATTTGACTTAGTACAGGTCTCAAACGATTCAGCACCTTTAATAATCGAATCAAAAGAAACCAATATGGTAATGATACTATTGATAGCTTTCGTGGTTATTATAATAATTATTGCCATTGTGTTCTATATATCTAGGAGATCATCTAAATAACAACAAAATAGCAAGGAGCATATGCAACAGGTAGGTATCTGCGGTTATGGGGTTTATCTTCCATATTACAGAATAAAAACTTCAGAAATCGCACGTGTTTGGGGCGAGGATAGAGAGCGCATTGAGAAAAGTCTAGGTATCTTTGAAAAAGCTGTTGTTGGTGTGGATGAAGATACTGCAACAATGGCTACAGAAGCTGCGTTCTCTGCTGTTAAAATGGCAGGGATAACCCCAACAAAAATAGGTGCTCTTTATGTTGGTAGTGAATCTCATCCTTATGCAGTAAAACCTACAGCGACTATAGTTGCAGAGGCAATTGGTGCAACTCCTAATCTTACAGCAGCAGACCTTGAGTTTGCATGTAAAGCTGGAACTGCTGGAATGCAGATGATTATTGGGATGGTTCTATCTAATATGATAGAATATGGGATGTCAATCGGATCAGATACTGCGCAAGGAAGACCAGGTGATGCACTTGAGTATTCAACAGGTTGTGGAGCTGGTGCTATATTAATTGGTAAGAGTAATGAAGCTATTGCAGTTATCGAGGATACTTGCTCATTCACTACAGACACACCAGATTTCTGGAGACGTCAAGGTGCTGATTACCCAAGGCATGGTGGAAGATTTACTGGTGCTCCAGCATATTTTAAGCATGTTATTGGTGCAACAAATTCACTGCTGCAAAAAACAGGAATGAAGGCAAGTGGTTTTGATTATGTTGTTTTTCATCAGCCAAACGCGAAATTCCCACTTGAAGCAGCAAAAAAACTTGGAATCCCAAGTGAGAAACTAAAGACAGGACTTCTTACCCCATATATTGGGAATACCTATTCAGGTGCTTCAATGATAGGTCTTGCTGCAGTTTTAGATGAGGCAAAACCAGGGAACAGAATTCTTGTTACATCATTTGGGAGTGGAGCAGGGAGCGATTCATTCTTGATTTCAGTTACTGATAGAATACTTTCATTGCGTGGTAGAACACAAACCATAAAATCTTTCTTAGAAAAAAGGCAATATATTGATTATGCTACTTATATAAAATATAGAAAAAAGCTTAAGTTATAAGATTTATTTCCTAAGGAAACGAGGCGTTATCTCAACATCCATTTCCAAGCTGGTTTTATGGCTATTTTCTTACCACGCATAGTTAAACTATCTTCTTGATCATGTGTTATCACAAGACCGTTGCTGAGCTTGAACTTCTCGAGCGCTTCCAACAAGCCATCCAATTCACGTTTCATGTTATCACTTTCAAGAGAATAAGTGACTTGTATCGCTTGTTTCAGGGCATCACTTTCCTTAATGACAAAATCGCACTCTTTTATCCCTTTGTAAAAAAATACGGCGTCTTGCCCATGGCGCTTGCGTAGTTCTAGGTATACTGCATTTTCGAGAAGCCGGCCATGGTCCTTAGAAAACGCTGTAGAAAGATTTTTTACCAGGCCAGTATCGATGGCATAAATCTTTTTCGGACCTATAAGGCGTTTTCTGTAAGAATAATCGAATTTCTGTATCACAAACAACAGAAACGAGTCCTGCAGAAAAGACACATAATCAATAACTGTCTGCACTGCTGGGATTTCAAGCGTTTTCTTAAGCGAGTGGTAGGAAAATTCCTTTCCAATGTTTGAGATAAGCACCTTTGCTAGTTCCCGCAACTGAATCGAATTGCGGAT
This sequence comes from Microcaldota archaeon, assembly GCA_041694845.1. Classification (GTDB taxonomy): domain Archaea; phylum Micrarchaeota; class Micrarchaeia; order Anstonellales; family Bilamarchaeaceae; genus JBGFRY01. The sequence goes on along the minus strand of JBGFRY010000055.1, from coordinate 1,266 downwards.
GTTTTTTCTGGCTATAATATCTCTTGTGATAATATCATCAAAAAGCCTTTGGAGAACCTCAGCCCTGTCAGTTTTAAGGTACTCTGGAAAACCACCATTTTCCAGATATCTCCAACATGATCGGCTTCCCGTTTCTTCCTTGAAAAATGCCAGCCATTCTTTGTAATCAAAAGGGAATATTTCGGTGTCAAGATGCCTCCCAGTAAGCTTCGTCCCTGTTTTCTGTCCAAACAAGGAAGCATTTGATCCAGTGATGACGATTGACTTGTTGGAATCAAGCAGTTGTCGGACAAACCATTCCCACTTGTCAATAACCTGGATTTCATCAAAATAATATGTGCTATCTGTCCCATATGCATTCTGCAGAGCCGCCAGAAGCTTTTGAAAGTCCTCGGTCTGAAATCCTGAAATCCGTGGGTCTTCAAAATTGAAGTAGTTGCCGCCCCCATTTTTCTTGCGGAGTTGTTGCATCAGCGTGCTTTTCCCGCATCTTCTGACCCCTATGAATATGCTGGTAAAACGTGGCGTGGCAGGACCAAGCGTCCCGAGCAGGTTGCGGGGGATTCCGTAATCGAAACCCTCAAGTTCATGTTTTTGCGCCAATACGACATCTCTCAATTCGCTTGTGAGAACCATGAACAGATATGCAGCAAATTAATTTATAAAGCTTTATATTAGTAATAGACAATATTGTCTATCGATAACATAAAATACAGAAAAAAGCTTAAGGTATAAGATTTATTCACACAAGATAGAAAACCAAAAACTCAACACCCATTAGCTTTTTATTTAGTTGCGGTGGTATTGTCTAGTTATAGGGCCCGTAGCTCAGAACCCTTTTGACTGATATCCTAGCAGAAACAAGAAACCAGCTAAAGGGGCGAGTGATCGGTTAGAGCGACGGTCTTATATGACCCCCTCTAATATAAAGAAGAGTGTATGATCTGAGTGAGCCGTAGGTGCGGAGTTCGAATCTCCGCGGGCCCACCATTAGGAGTGAAAATATGAGTTGGGCAGAAAAAAGAATAGAAGAATACAAACAAGGCAAAACGCCTACTTGGTTAGAGCTAAGGCTGCTTGAACATGCAAATCCAGTACATCTTTTATTAGCAATCATAGGAACAGGATTGCTTATTTATGGCCTTTGGATGCATATGTGGACATGGATAATTACTGGCGTCGCTTTAAACTTCCTTGGACATTTATATTGCTGGTCAAAAAAATAGAGCTTTGCGCCAAAATGAAATAACGTCATAAAATCACACT
>JBGFRY010000068.1:0-11510 GCA_041694845.1 Microcaldota archaeon | reverse complement strand
TTAAATCTTTCATATTCTTTCATCTTTAAAATGAAAGTTTATGCAAGTTTATACATACTAGATCTGGCCTTGCCAGACTTTTTCAGCAGGCCTATCTTAACCATGCTGTTCAGATCTATTTTCGCAGTTGTAAGTGACACGAACACTGCGAGCAAAATGCTCATGCAGCGATTTGGGCTTTTGATTTTAAAAACTTACGCAACGAAAACATTCCAATGCTTTTCACCAAAAAATATGCACCAAAAAAACTTGATGAGATTCTTGGAAACGATGAGGCTAAGGAACGTATAAAACAATGGATTCTGAACTGGATTAGAAACAAAAAGCAAAAACCGCTTTTAGTTCATGGGCCACCTGGCATAGGAAAAAGTGCATTAGCCCAGGCACTAAAAGAAGAGTTTGATCTTGAGATGATCGAGCTTAATGCAAGCGATTTAAGAGACAAAGAGCATGTTGAGCGAGTGATGAAAAATGCAATGTTTTCATATTCATTGTTCCAAAGAACAAAATTATTTTTCATAGATGATGTTGATGCATTGCAAAAGAGCGACACTGGTGGTGTAACAGCAATTGCAAAACTTGTAAGTGAAAGCAATGCTCCAATTATTATTACTGCAACAGATATTTGGGAAAAAAAGCTTGTTGGTATACGAAATGCATGTGAACTTATACAATTCAAGAGAGTAAGTAAGCCATCTATTCTAAAGCTGTTGAAAAAAATTGCTGAGAAAGAAAGCTTGCATGTAGATGAAGAATTGCTTATACAGATTATTGAGAATGCAAATGGTGATGTACGTTCTGCAATAAATGACTTGCAAGCTCAAATAACAGGTACAAGAGATAGAGAAAAGGATATTTTTGAAAGGCTGCTAAAGGTTTTCAAATCAACCACTTATCTTGATGCAAAAAAAGCAGTTGAAGGCAATGTTGATTACAATCTTCTTAAACTTTGGATTGATGAGAATCTTCCTCATGAGTACGAAATAAAAGAGGATATTGCAAATGCATACAACTGGCTTTCAAGAGCAGATATTTTTGAAAGAAGGATACGAAATTCATATTGGCTTTATCTGCGCTATGTTTTAGATTTTATGAGTGCAGGTGTTGCCATTGCAAAGAAAACACCATATCATAAATTTACAAAATATCAATTTCCTAAATATTTGCGCGTGATGGCACAAACTGCTGAACGAAGAGCTATGTTAAAGGCGGTAGGAAGAAAGATCGGTGCTAAGACCTATGATAGCTGGAAGTTCTCGATTAGTTATTTATCAATTCTAAAAAGAATTGCAAAAGAAAATCCAAATCGTGTTGTCGATTTCTATGGTTTCGAAGAAGAAGAGTTTGCTTTTATTTTGAATAATGACTAATGTTTTCTGCTTGCAACTTTAGCAATCAAAGGTATTGTTTGTTCTATTAGCTCCAGTTCTAATTCCTTTATTTTTTGACAAGTTGATTTTTTCGAAATAAGAGTTTGAAAAGATATCTTTAAAAAAACTAAAAAAGAAAATAAAAATGTGATTGTTTAGTTCTTAATTTTTTGTAAATCAGAAGGTTCAACATTCAACCGATACTTCTGCATTATTTTCTGTATGTCATAACCATTCTCTTTCGCAATCTTTTTCAACTCATTTCCACTTATACGTTCAAGTTTTCCTTCTTTAATAGCTTCATCTATGCTCTTTCCTTTTGCGACTAGCTTTAAGATTTCAGGAATCGCAGCTTTCACAAATTTTCCTTCTGCATATCTTTTAAATAGTTCAAAAAGTATTTCTTCTAGATTATCTATCTCAACACCATCACGTCTAAGTGAAACGATAGTATTTTCCAAAGTGCTTGCAATGAGAATTGGATCCACTTTCAAGAATCTGCTAATTAATCTTTCAAATAATTGAAGATTTTTTGAACGCAATATCTTTTCAGCCATTTGTTGATTGAGCACTGTAATTAGTTTCTTTTTTTTCATTTCAAGAGAGTCTCCTTTTTCTTTTTCAATTTCCCCAAGCATTTCACTTGTAATTATTATTGGCATAATATCTGTTTCAGGATAAAGTCTTGACCTTCCTGGCAAAGGCCTCATATATGCTGTCGAAGCATCTGCATTAGCCCGGCGTGTTTCTTCTGGGACAAAATCCATCTCAGCACGCTTGCAAACATTCTCAAGTGCTTTTCTTGCAGTATTTTCATCAGCAACAACTAATACGAATGCATCTTTTTGTCCTATGTTTAATGCTTTTTTTATTAAAACAACTTCATTTTCTGATATAGAATATTTCTCCAGCAGTTCGTCACTATGAATAATACCTTTGATTCCTGCACTTTTTGCATAATCGTTAAGCTCAGTTCCATATCTTCTATTTATTCCGATTTCTCTTCCAAGAAAACCGCCATGATTCGGAAGTTTTAATCCAAGTACTTTTTGGCCAGCAGCAATTCCGTTTCTGATTAATTTTGAATTTGTATTATCAAAGATGTGTGATAGATCAAAGAAAGAGCGACCTAACAAAACCTTTCCTCCAAATCTTGCTTTTAACTCATCTATTATTCTTATCAAGTTTTTCTGACGCAGAACCTCTTGCTCAACAAGCAGTGGCAGCAATTTTAATTCTTGTGCACCTTTTATCTCAACCCGAGCTCCACTTTCAATTGAAATGTTTACGTCTTGTCTTATTGTCCCTAATCCTCGTGCAACTTTACCAGTAGCACGTAATATCATGCCAATTTTTTCAGCAACTTCATAAAGATGCGCACTATTAACAATGTCAGGTGTTGTCGAAATTTCAATGAGCGGCACACCTAATCTATCAAGTCTATAAACAACTTTATTCTCGTCAGCATAAACTATGCCTGCGCTTTCCTCTTCAATTGAGAGCTGTGGAATAGAGATGCAACCTTTAGATGTTTCAATATAACCATTCAATGCGATTATTGCAGTACGCTGAAAACCAGCAGTGTTGCTGCCATCTATAACAATCTTTCTCATTATATGAACTTCAGCAACAGGCTTTGCGTTAAGATGCATTGCTATTTCAAGCGCTATTCTAAGGGCTTCTTCATTAAGTGAATGAGGTGGTTCTTCATCAGTTTCAACAAGACAATTTGCAGATTTAAAGATTTGATACTCAAAAATCCTGTCTTTTTGAAATTCTACTTTTGATACTTCGTCAACTTCTCCAAGCTCGCTGAGAACTGGATGCAATTGACGTTTTATTGTAGTATATACCTCAGCGTTTTCAATTAATTTCGAAGGGCAATTACAGAATAGTTTATGAGTATCAAGACGCTGATGGACTTCTATTCCTATTTTCATATTCTATCATCTACCTTAGTTTTTATAGAAAAGAGTTCAGAGGAGTCCGTTTGCTTATCTCCCCAACCATATTCGTCATCATTTCATCAGAAACTTTTTTCATTTTTTTCTCATGTCCAAGAACCCATGATAATTTTACAAACGCAGTTTCAGGTGTCCAGTCAGCTCCATGTCCAATTATCCCAATCTCATGCAGAAGCCTACCTGCGGTATAAACATCAAGATTAATTCTGCCAAAGATTGTCTGCGAGCTCATTACAACAGGAATGCCTGATTTAATGAGTTGTTCAATTTCATTAATTATTGGTTTTGCATTTTTATCAGCAAAAGGATTAGTTGATATGTGACCCAATCCTGTTCCAATAAGTACTATCCCATCATAATTCCGCATCTTCTCTATGAATTTTGGTTTCATGTTTGGATGAATATAAACCAGTGCAACATTTTCATTAATTCTCATATCAATGTTCATTACACCAAATCGTTGGTCATTTGATTGATCTCTTTTTCTATGTTCAATAACTATCTCAAATCTGTTATTTTTATAATCAATTATAGCCAAAGGATCAGAATTTACAGATTTAAATGCATCACGTCTTGATGTATGAATTTTTCTCACGCGTACACCACGATGTAGATAACAAAAATCATCATTTGTGCTTGCATGCATGCACACACTAACTTCTGCAATATCTTTTGTTGCAGCATAAACAGCATTGACAAGATTCATCTCATTTTCACTGGATGGTCGATCAGCACTTCTCTGTGCACCAACAAAAATAATAGGTACAGGAAGATTCTGAAGCATGAAACTTATTGCAGCAGCAGTATAAGCCATCGTATCAGTGCCATGCATCAGCACTACACCTTGTGCTTCATCTTTTATTTCTTCTTCCACCGTCTTTGCTATGATCTTCCAGTGTTTTGAATTCATATCTTCTGATAGCAATGAAAAAAGTTGTTTTGCATTTATAGGTGCTATACGCTCAAGCTGTGGGAATGCCATCTTTAGTTCGCTTGGATTTATAACTGGGTAAACTGCGCCTGTTCTGTATTCTACTCGCGAGGAGATAGTTCCACCGCAACCTAAAATAGAAATCGCACCTTTTATTTCTACTTCTTTTTCTTCTATTTTTATTACTCTCTCACTTTTTTTTGTTAAAGAAATATTCATGCTTTTCGAATCGATACCTATGTTATATCCATTGGCAAGTTTTAATACAATTATATCACTTTCATAACTTCTTGGCATTAGCGTTCCTTCAAATGTGCCATTTTTGTTCTCAATTTTTACGAGGTCTCCTGTTTCAATATTCATTTTTTTAAAAATTTTCTCAAGAGAAGCTGAATACATAAAAATAGCCTCAATTTAATAACTTAAATATCTTTACATTTCCATCTTTTGATTTGAATACAAGCTTAAATCCTGGCAGATCCTCTAAGAAAAATGCTCGATATATTAATGATTCATAATATTTTGTACTTCTATCTTCCAATCCATCTTTTACTTCTCCGTTTTCTAACCAAATTTTATCCTTTGTATAAACTAATGTTGCTTGTATTATATCTCCAAAATGATATGTTCCCTGTATTTGATTAATTGCGAAAAAAATAGCTTTATTTAACTTTAAATCTCCGTTTGGATAGGTTTCATTTAAGTGATATGTGGTGTAAGTATAATCTCCATTAACAAGCATTGCTTTGCCAATACAATACGTTGGAACCATCTTTACAGCAATCTTGCAGAACGTTATTGCATTTTGACTTGTTGGATTTATGCAATCACCTAGATAAGAAGGACTGTATAAAGTACCGACAAAAATTGGTTTTTCTAAAGGTCCTTGTTTATAGATATCAATGTATGTCTTATATGCAATTACACCAGTTTTATTTGCTGTTTCTGATATGATGCATGGATCATTTGAGATTTGTATTGTTTCCCATAAGTGTTCTGATTCACATTGCGAGCTTCCTGGATTATTCTCAACAGTTGTTTTATTCATGTTAGCGCAAGAGAGATAGTTAAGAGCATTGTATTTTCCACCTTGTAACCCATTTATCTCAACATCAAACAATGCATATTTTGATCCATGCTTCCTCATCCATGCAGCAAATTCTTCTGGACTATCATCTAAATATCCAGTTGCTACTTCTCCAATCATCTTTGTTGAAGAATGTTCGTTTCTCAAAACAGCATTCTGCTGGCCAAAGAAATTTATCCAATGTCCGTAATCCCACCACGATGTTATACGTGCGTGTTTTTCTGTGTTGTTTCTTATCCATTCCATTGTTTCTATCCAGTACCCATCAATCCCACGGCATCGCAATATAGCAGCATTAATTTCATCACCTTTTGGATCTAATGGATTTGTAATAATAGAATAGAAACACGCTTTTCTATTGTACTGCTCATTGATTCCTTTATTAGCATAAGCAACTGGATCTTTTGCAATAGTGCATATATCCTCATCATAACCTGAGCACATTCCATATCCTGCGTATGCTTTACAAAGTTCTGTTTCACTTATACCATGCGTTTTAAATTGATTACATAAAGTAGTAAACTTTTCTTTAAATAGAGAAGGATCATCCCCAAATTTTTGGCTTGTTGATGTAGAAATCATAATAGTTGCAAGTTTGTTTGATGAAAGTTGCATTATAAGAAATACTGCCGCAATTACCACAAGAAAAATGAATAAATAATTCCTAGCTTGTTTTCTTTGCTCTTCATTGCTAATCATGCGTCTTATAACTCCCTGCAGTGCTATTTCAAATTCGCCAAGAATTACTCCAATCATTCCTGCTGTAAAGAATCCAAGATATATTACATACTTAAGTTTCAGCAAACCAACAAGCATTGTAGGAAAAAGTATTGCTACATAAAGCGCAATAATTGTTGGCTCATTTTTAATAGTCCTATAAAACGAGTAAATAATTGCTACAATTGAAAGCAGAATAATCACTAATAATAAACTAGCAGTCTTACCATCGTATACCAACCCTACATCAAATATTGTGTTTAATACAGAGTAAATCAAAAATAGAATAGTGTTGGAAAGTCCTGATAACTGATCAATTAATGGCCGGATTATTTGTGCTCCTAGAGTTTTGTCTTCTGAATTAAGTACAAACGCCATAAAGCCAAGATTGTCTACGAATTCATTACCAGCAGGTGGTTGTTCTGCAATAGTTTTATGCAATGGTACAGTGTATTTTGCAATACCTAAACCACTAACAGCAAGTCCTTTTACATAGCTTCCCAAAGGTGTAAATGCAATGACTATGACACTTATGATAATAATTCCAATAAACACATATATTGCAGTTTCTCTATCAAATTTCTTTTCTTCAGTTTTGTTTTTTACTAAATAAGCAATTGCTGAAAACACCAAAACAGATAGCGGTGCGATAAGATTGGCAAAACTAAACGTATTTTGGTATATTCCCAAAAGTATAAAGTCGCTTATTACAGGGCCTATTGCAATTATGATTGCATTTAGCATTACGAAGTCGAATATATCTTTACTTTCCTTACTTTTGAAAAATAGAAGTATTGATTGCAGAGGGATAAATATTATTAATACTGAAATTGCTAATACTTCGCTTCCAGATCCCAATGCAAGTGCTGCATATGCAATGCCAGCAACTACGGCCATCTTTTTACTTTTTGTGCGTATTGCCCATGCATACATTGCCAGGAAAAATGCAAGTGTAAAGAATGCATATGGCTGAACCTCGCTAACTCCTGCAAATAATTTATGTATAAAAATCGGTGTAAATGATGCGATGCCTGCTGCTGCTAATGCATATTCTCTTCTATACTGCGCAGCTATAAATAGATAGAGAAAGAACACAGCAAACGTAGCTGCCAGTGGTGGGTATATTGATGAAATTACTGCAAGTAAATAATTATTATACTCTCCACCTTGCGTATAAAATGAATACCATAATGCTTCCATATATGCAAGCGCAGGAATATTACGATGTCCAGTTTTTACTTCTGGCCACCATGCCATGTTATCTTCAAGCTGGGAGCTTCCTAATGTAAGAATCTGATGTGCCGAGTACATATAATAATATGGATCTAACTCATAGTGGATTGGACTGTATGTCTGAACACGAACTAGAAAAGCGAGATATAATATAACAAGCAGTATTATACTTATTGCATATTTTATCCATTCTCTTTTTGCGCTTGTTTTTATCTTTGCTAGCATTTCGTTTAGTTTAAAGTCTTCATGCGTTTTAATCGATATACTATAAATTCCATAACTCAATATAAAAATACCTATAGCTACTACATAAAATAACACTACACTTACTATTGCTATTTCGTAACTGTAAAAAATGCCTAATAGAAAAAATACAAACGGAATGCATGAAAGAAGAACAAGCCCTAACCCACATCCGATAATTATTTTTTCAATAAGCCACAACTCAGTTTTCCTAAAAATTGAAAAAGAAATAATAACTCCTGGGATAAATGAGATGAGTACTATCCAAAACAGCAACAGCAATGGATCAAATGTGATCATGATCTCCCTTCAAATAAATAGTTTAACATCTAACTAATTTTATAAATGTATTCTATAGATATTGAAGCTCTTCTCCATGAGAAGACGATGGTTCATCTTCTCTTTTTAGTATATATGGTGATTTAACACCAGTAATAATTGCAGTAACTCTTACTTTCTCAGTGTATTGTGGATTAACTCTAGCACCTACTTTTACACTTGAGCTTGGATCAAAGCTTTCTGTTATCTTCTCCCCAATTTTTATTACATCTCCGAGTGTTAAATCAGGTCCACCTTCTATATGCAGCATACATCCTTTTGCATTCTCATAATTAACATCAAGCAATGGATGTTGTAATGTATCTTTAACTACGCCATCTACACGATCAATACCGCTTGCTTCACCCAAAGAAATCATTGCAAGGCCTGCATCCTCCATTACGGCTTTTACATCTGCGAAGTCAACATTTAACAAACTTGGGAACATTATCGTATCTGCAATCCCCCTAACAGCGCGATTTGTAATCGAGTCAGCAAGATCAAATGCCTGATTTATAGGAAGGTTCGGAACATAAGTTGAAAGCCTGTTGTTGTCAATTACTACCACCGTGTCTGCTACTTTTACAAGTTGTTGAATTGCCTCTTGCGCTTTTCTTAGACGAACTCTTTCGAGTGCGAATGGATACGTTACTATCCCAACCACAATCGCACCTTGTTCTTTTGCAATTTCTGCTACTACTGGTGCAGCACCTCCGCCAGTTCCACCACCCATACCTGCAGTAATAAACACGAGTTCATTGTCTCCTATTTCTCTTTTTAAAAAATTTCGATCATTCTCAGCACATTTTTTTGCGATTTCCATGTGGCCACCTGCACCTAAACCTTTTGTAATGGCTTTTCCAATAAGTATTTTTTTATGCGCTTCAATCATATTAAGGTGTTTAGCATCAGTATTTATTGCAATCGCATTAGCACTTTTTATCCCGCTTTTTATCAAACGATTTATACAATTGCATCCAGCGCCGCCAACCCCTACCACAGAAATGCGTACAGTAGAGAATTCTTCTTCAACTGGTTTTATTTCCCCAGTTTTAGCTACAGCACTCTGAACCTTCTGAGCTCCTTCACTTCTTGCCGCTGCTATTATATCCTCAAACATATTAATCACCTTAAGTATCTCTGCTAGAAAATAGAAGGAAAAAAATATAAAGGTGAGTTATGATATCAATTTAATAAGTTGTCCAACAATTTAAGTGAACTCAAATAAAAAAACAAAAATAAAAAAGAAAAAAATAAAAAAAGTCTTTGCTTCAGCCAAGTACTTCTAATTCAGAAGTATATGTTGGAAATGTTGATGTCTCTTCCTCTGCGTACTGGCCGCCTACGATTGATGCACCTTTAACTCCTGTAACAATTGCAACTATTTCTAATTTACCTTCATAGTTCTGCATTATTCTTGCGCCCCATTTTACATTTGCTTCTGCATCCATTTTTTCTGTGATCAATTCACCTGCTTTGATTGCATCTCCAAGCGTTAAGTCGCTGCCTCCAGTAATGTGAATCAATGCGCCTTTTGCACCTTCGAAATCAACATCAAGCAATCTGTTCTTTATAACACCTTCTGATGCGCCTCTTACTTTGTCTGTTCCTTTTCCTTCACCAACTGCAATGAACCCTACTCCACCGCCTTCCATGATTGCGCGTACATCTGCAAAATCAATGTTAATTAGTGATGGTTGAGTAATTGTCCAGACAAGACCAGATATTGCCCTTGCAAGAATCTCATCTGCAACCGCGAATGCTTCAGTCATTGGTAGGTTTGGAACAAGTTGTACTAATCTGTTATTATCGAGTATAATAACAGAGTCACATGATCTCTTCAATTTTTGAATACCTTCATCTGCCTTTCTTCTTCTTGCTCTTTCTAATGCAAATGGATAGGTTACCATTGATACTACAATTGCACCTTGCTCCTTTGCAATATTTGCAACGATTGGTGCTGCACCACTACCAGTTCCACCACCCATACCTGCACATATAAATACTAAGTGTGCGCCTTCGAGTTCTTTTTCTATTAATGGTCTGTCTACCTCGGCGCATTTTGCACCAACATCTGCGTATCCACCAGCACCAAGTCCTTTTGTAACAGACTTTCCTATGAGTACTTTCTTTGCTCTTTCATGAACAATGTTCAAGTGCTGTTTATCAGTGTTTACTGCAACAAGTTCAGTACCTTTAACCCCTGATTTTATGAGCCTGTTAATTGTATTGTTACCAGCACCACCAACACCAACAGTTACGATTTTAATCTGTTCAGAGCCCAGACTCTCGCTTTCCGAACTAGCGGAAGCTACACTTTCACCCATAACCGACTTCACCAAATCTTCCATTTCATACACCTCTTGGTCGCCCTCACCTTCTAAGGCGGATGACTATTCATCTGCACTTTTTTGGGAGGAGTTTGTAGTTAAGTTTTTCTCTGACAGTTATTTAAATAGGTTTTGTTTATTGTCTGAAAAATTCTGTCGTTTAATTACCTAAATATACACAATTTTTTTGCCATCGAAGATAGATATATAAATGTATTTAATAAATGCATTTATTAATCAAGATTACAAAAAAATCGCAGTTGGGGGTTGTATTGTGGTTAAAGTAATAACAATCATGGATGATGTCTATGCAAATCTCTATCGTTTAAAGGTATCTAAAGACATGTCTTTTAGTGAGGTAATACGCTATCTAATGAACGAGGTAGAAAAGGAAAATAAAAGTATCATTTCATTTGCAGGTTCGCTTAATGCTGAAGACGTCGACTTCCGTGCAATTAGGGAAATAAAACGAGGCTTTAGTATTACAAAATATCTGTAATTAATTATTTAGTAGTAGGTGCAGAAGCCTATGGAAAAAATATGTCTTGAAACTGAAGTAATTCTAGATTTTCTTTGTGGTGAGAAAACTGTGGTGGAAAAGCTTCGTTATTATACTGAAAAAGATCAAATATGTATTACACCACTTACGCTAGTCCAACTCAACGCAGCAATAAAAAAACTAGAGGTGCTTAACGCGTTCATCTCAAATGTAACAATTCTTCAGTTTGATAAAAACTGTGGACTTATTGCATCGCAGATAATAAACGAATTAAAAGAAAAAGGAACAAAGGCTAATATTGAAAGCATCATTACAGCTGCGGTATGTATTGAAAATAGAGCGCTACTATTTACAAAAAACAGGACTGCATTTGAAGGCATTAGGTCATTAAAATTTGTTTGACAAATGTGAGCGATATGAAAACGATTTGTGCATTAATATAGATAGTTAGAAAAAAATAGAGATTAATTGATTGGTTTTTTATTCTGGCGGAAGTGGCTGCGGTAGGTTTGCGTTTTCTGAATCATTAGAAGAATCTGCTGCCCAATCTGGTAATGGCGGTGGTGCATCGTCCTCTGTTGGTTTAAAAATAATCTCACTGGCATGTTCGCTTGGTTTTGTTTTAGCTCACTCAGTAATTTTTGTGTTATTTGATTTTTCTAAATATTTTTCAATTGGTTCTACGCATCCAAATAATCCAAAGAATAAAATAAAAAACAGAAAAAGAAATAAGCTTTGAGCCAAAATAAAATAACATTATAAAATCGCGCTTGCTATCGTTGTAAATAATTTCAAAAATATTCATATGTTGATTAACG
>JBGFRY010000062.1:0-11634 GCA_041694845.1 Microcaldota archaeon | reverse complement strand
TGCAATATGTTGCAAGATATTCTGAGTATGTAGATATTAGAATGGTTGTAGTTGAGAAACTTGCAATGATGGTCAAGGAATTAACGGATATAGATGCGCTGAAATATGTTGCAAGATATTCTAATTATGAAGATACTAGAATGGCTGCAGTTGAGAAGCTTTCTGGAAATATTGATGCGCTGAAATATGTTGCAAGATATTCTAATTATGAAGATACTAGAATGGCTGCAGTTGAGAAGCTTTCTGGAAATATTGATGCGCTGAAATATGTTGCAAGATATTCTAATTATGAAGATACTAGAATGGCTGCAGTTGAGAAGCTTTCTGGAAATATTGATGCGCTGCAATATGTTGCAAGATATTCCAGGTATAGAGATATTAGAGATGTTGCGAATAACGAAATCAATAAATTGGGCTGCAGAGATTCTGAGTTCGTCAAAGGTCTGGGTGAGATATTGATGAAAACGCAGATATAACTAATGTCAGATAATCAATTATTGGGTGGTGTAGAGTCAGTAGTTTGTCACATAACTCTTTAAAATAATAACTACGTTTTCCAGCTTTGCTCCAAAATAAAATAACATTATAAAGTCGCACTCATTATCGAAGTGAAATACGAATTTTTTCGAGAGTAATATACGTGGCGTAAAGTCTTGATTAAACAAGTAGTTTAAAATAACTTAGGTATTAACAATAGATTATGGTGACTTGATGACTCAAAAAAGAATCGAAAAAGAGGGGGATGTATTAACTAGGATTGGGGAACTACTTAAAAAAGGTAGAAAAAGTTGGGGCCCTGAAGAACTTAAAGAATTTATTGCCCTTGTAAGAAGAGATAAAGATATCACCCCTGTTCACACTACACGTGAACATTATAAAAGAAATGCATTAAAAGCGTATGAACGTTTTAATGAAGAAGCAAATAAGAAGGATACGCCTGGATATAATGCGCTTATGAATGGATTGGAAAAGACGTTTAACAATACAGTAAACCCAATTGAAGCAGCTGCTTTAAGAGATACTCGACTTAGTAAAAAATCTATAGAAGAAAAGCCAGGAGAGGTGGTCTAATGGGCACTATTTTTGATCATGTTTCAGATAAAATTAAATCAATGGTAGTTAATGCCTGGAAGGATATGAATGAAAGCGAAAAAACACATTTTATCAACCAAGTCTCACTTGCATTCGCAATCTGGGGAAATGATGAAGTAGGAGAAAAGGCTGTTGCAGAAGTAATAGAAAGACTTGTCAAAGATGGATCGAACAATTTATGCGATTTTGGTTTATATGTTGAAAAGATATATGAAAAACGTGAATTAAGAGCTATGCTTGATAAGATAAAACGCGCAGCGCTTATTATTGAAGGTTATAGAATAAAGAATGCGCTTCCTTCAGAGCCAACAAAGGAATTAGGAGTATAACAACCAATAATACGCAAAAACATCTAAAAGGCAAAATTCAGGTCTGCTGGTTATGGTTACACTATGTGAATTATGCAATAATGCTAATAATAATTTTTTCGAAATTGGGACCTGTTTTATATGCAAAAATAGATTAGATAAATTGAAAAATGCAATAACTAAAGCTGTCGACAAACTAAATGGAATAGATACAATTACATTTTCTATATCTACAAAAATCCCAAATGATTGGCTTATTAGAGAAGAAAATGTCTGGGATGAAAACAATCAATCAACATGCGAAAGTATTAAGAATTTTGTAAATAAACAAATTGTAAAAGAACTTTGCAATGGTAGTGGAAAGAGGTATTCTGCTGAATATGGAGAATGCCGCATTGTTTTTGATCTAAATAATCCTAGTGTTACTATTACAATAGAAAATTCACAGTTATTTGTTTTTGGTAGATATAAAAAACACTCAAAAGAGCTTTCGCAAAGCAGGTGGATATGCAAAAAATGCAAAGGAGAAGGCTGTTTTAAATGTGATTATACTGGAAAGAATTATACCTCTGTAGAAGAGCTTATTGGGGTGCCTTTCAAAGAAGCAACAGATGCAGAGGATTATATAATGCATGCATCTGGAAGAGAAGATGTTGATGTTAAAAATAAAGCTGGACGGCCATTTGTACTTGAAATAAAAAATCCAAAAAATCGCTGCATAACTCTTGATGAGATTGCTGAAAAGATAAATAATCAGAATATTGAAGTAGCTGATTTGAAAGTTGTAAATGCGAAAACTGTTGAGCTTGTTGCAAACAGCCATTTTGATAAGAATTACGAAGCAGTAGTAAGTTTTGAAAAAGAGTTTGATGCTGAGAAAATTAAAAAAATAGAAAGATTAAGCGGTTCTGTCATTGAACAAAGAACACCAAATCGTGTTGCACATAGACGAGCTGACCTTGTAAGAAAAAGAAAAATACTTTGCCTGAGAATAACTGAACAAAATAAAAAAATGAATACGATGAAAGTATTGATTGAAGCAGAAGCTGGGACTTATATAAAGGAGTTCATTAGTGGAGATAAAGATCGCACAAAACCAAGTATAGCTAGCGTAGTAGGAATGAAAGTTAAATGTGTAAACTTAGTAGTGTCAGCAATTTATGATGATTTTTTGAAGATTCGAGGCTACTGAAAAATTTAAAAAACTAGCTCTTTTTCTTTTTTTCTTCAACAATAACACCGATTTCTTCCATTGTTACCATTTCATCAGCAGGTACTCCAATACGGACTCCTTTCGTGCTTGCAACTGCGATAAGGTGCGCTTCATCATATAGTTTTCGCAGCTCTTCGTGTATTGTTTTAAGTTCTTCTCCAATTTTTATTATTCGTTTCTGTGCTTCTTCGATATCTTGGTCTACTAGATAACTCTTTTTCCTTGCACGTTCGATTTCACGAACTTTTGCAAGGTCTACTTCCACTACTCGTAATCGCTTAAGCCACTCCCTTTCATGTTTTGGCGTAAATGCCTGTGTAGCAATCTTAAACTCAAGAGCACTTGCTTCTCTTCGTAAATGTCCAATCTTAACATCTTTTGTCTGTTCTAAGAAAGGCTCTAGTGCTCTTTTTTCATATTGCTTGTAATGGAGACGGCCCTTCAACATACGCACGTTTTCCATAAGCTCTGTCTTTCTCTGTTCTAACTGTTCAATCTTTTTTTGAATTTCTTCTGGCTGCATCATAATACCACATATACAAAAACATTCAGATAGATAAGATATTTAAATATTGTTTTTGTATGAAGTAAAACAGCAAGATTATTTAAAGGATGTTCTAAATAAGTAATGGCTTGTTGAAACGCAAAAAAACATGGAAAAGAAAGGCGAACGAGATATGATAAGTCGAAATGATCTTCATAAGTTAGTTTCTCTTACTTTTGATGAGAGGCCATCTATAAGAAAGCAAGCAGCGCAAAGGCTTGCAGAGATTGATGACCCAGCAGCGATATTTGCGTTAGTTGAATTATCATATGATAAAGATGCAGATGTAAAGGCAGTTGCTCAAGATATTATCCAAAAGAAAAAAACAACTGAACGAGAGGTGTTTTCTTTTGCAGAGATATTTGGACCAAAAGAAAAACCACAACTAGAGGCAACATCTGCTCTTGATGCAGAACAAAGAAGAGAGAGGGTACTTTCACCAATAACAAGATTATTTGAGAAAAAACTTGGGAAGGAGCGTGCAGATGCGATAAAATCAAAGATGATGCCGACTATAGAAAAAATATATACAAAAACGAAGATCGGTTCTGAAACAAGTGACGATGGAAAGCGTGCAATACAAGAGATATTAACTAGTTATTTAGAGGCAATTGGTGATGTTGGTAGCTCTAATAATGAAGAGGTCTTAAAATCACAAACTATATTATTAGAACAAGGAGAAAAAGTTGGAGAGGTCGATAGAGAATTAGAAATGCCATTCGAGCACAAAATAACTGTAGAAGATAAAGAGCAAGTAGATGAAGAGACCGAACTTTTAGATCGTGGTATCGGTTCAACAGCATTCAGAAAGGCTTATGAATTGATGGCATTTTCTAAAGGTGATGAAAAAGTAATGCGCAAAGAAATGAACAGATTACTTAGTGAGTTTAAGAAAGATATTAAAATTGCATTCCAGCTTGCGCAAAGAAGGTTTAAGGAAAATAAAATTACATCACTTACTAGAATAAAATATGGAATGCGAAATATCACCACCGAATTTGTTAGAATAAAAAGCTTGGAAAGAGTTGAATGCCAGAAGAAAAGGAAGAAAGAGACATTGATTCACGTTGTTATATATGACGAACATGGTAATAGCGCATCATTATACCTAACTCAAGAACGTGCTGAGATGCTTAAAATTGGCCTTGTGATAAAAATTGAAAGGGCGCAGGTAAAACGCCTACCAAGTCTTGGAAGTGGATTGGTACTGAGCCAAAAAAGCAATATTTATATAGTGTTATAAGCGTAAATAAAAAACCTATTATAAAGAGGAATCTTTTATGGAACTTACAAAATATGAGCTTGCACGAGTAATAGGTGCACGTGCTCTTCAGTTATCCTTAGGAGCTCCGCCAGTTATAAAAGTAAAAGAGAGCAGTTCATTTATAGAAATTGCTGAAAAAGAGTTAGAAAATGGCATTATTCCACTTATTGTTCCAAGGAAAAAGGAGCTTTCATAAGTGTGATTTCGTATCCGCTGCCATATTCTCTTAATAAAATTCTTTTTTCATCATCTATCCAGAAGTATACTACCGGCGTATTAGTTTCATATGCTATTACTTTATATGCTGTACGTCCTTTGAATTCCTCTTTACCAACAACAGATAGTTTTATCTCACCCAAAACCAACTTGGTATTAAAAATTTCTGTTTTTATATATGCATTCCATTTCCATCCATCAGTAACAGCAAGCATCCATGGTCTAAAGATTTGGTAAAATGGTGCATTAAAACTTATATTACTCATATTTGCATCATTGCCCTGGCTGTTTATGCAGAATAGCGGCTCAGTACCACTTACTATATCGATCATTGTGCATTCTTTACTACCTTTAATTTGGTATGTAATGTTGAACGAACCATTACTAAGTTTATAGTGGTATATATACCCCTCACCATAGTTCAATGAAAGATTCTTGATCTTAGTAAGCGGTTCTTCAACCAACATGATTTTTTGATTCTCCAATGCTGGCTTAAATAAAAACATTCCAATAACAACAAGAGCAAAGAAAATAAACGCACTAATGATTCCATATTTCCAGTTATTGAAGAAGTTCTTTAGCATGTTTTTCACACTTTATGATTAGTTAGTATAACCATCATTGATTAATTGCTATCTCTCCAAATTTTGCATATGGCTTTGATGATGGTGAGTGTAGTTTCATTAAGACTAATTGAGATATTCGCATGCCTGCATGCAATGTAACTGAAAATGGCGCCATATTTCCTATTTCAAGAATTTGGTGATTATTACTACCTGGTTGAACCAATGCTGATGTAATGTGTACTGAAAGACCTATGCGAGCATATCTTGACCTACCTTCTAATTGCCCGAGAATATCTGATGGTAGTGTAATTTTTTCAACTGTTTTCCCAAGACAAATGTCATCATGTTTTAATGTTATCCTCTTAGCCTTTATCTGAGTTGTAACATCTTTCCATCCTATTTTTAGTAGATCAATTTTCTTGCCAATAAATTGTTTTTTGAAAACATACCATTCGTCACTAAGAGTAAGGTCAACAGATGCAGAGCCGATTTGCTCCTCTTTGATCGGGATTATTTTTATTACCCCATCTCTCAATGCCTTTTTTATGTCTTCATTAGATAGAATCATATTCTTTTATCTCATGTGTATATTTTAAGTTTTTTGTTTTTCAATTTACTATATGCGCATAAAGATTCTTTATAACAAAAAGAAAAAATGGGCTTCTGTTGTTGCAAGAGAAGCAGCATTCTACTTAGGAAAATGCGGATTTAAGATTGTTCTGAAGAAAGCAGACCTAACGATTGCAATAGGTGGAGATGGAACGATATTGTATTACAACTTTATTGGTGAGCTCGAAGGCTCTATCATCGGAATTGGCAGCGATAGTAGTCATATCTGTCAGCTAAGAAGAAATAACTGGAAGGATGAAATTGTTTCTATTATAAAAAGAAAAAAAATTCAAAGAAGAAGAATGCTAAGATCAATAGTAGATGAAAAAAATTATAATGTAATTAACGATGTCGTTATTCATACCCCAGATTACAGAGTTATTTGTGTGGATGTTTTAATTAATAACAATAGATACTCATTCGAAGGTGATGGAATTATTGTTTCAACACCAACAGGTTCTAGTGGGTACGCACATTCTGCAGGTGGAAAGATAATTAAA
Source organism: Microcaldota archaeon (assembly GCA_041694845.1). GTDB lineage: Archaea > Micrarchaeota > Micrarchaeia > Anstonellales > Bilamarchaeaceae > JBGFRY01. Next base: position 5,322 of record JBGFRY010000062.1, on the reverse strand, counting down.
CCAAAATCGAAAAGAATAATCATAGTTCCAATATGCGCATATAAACGTGCATTTAAAATGCTAATAATAAATGATAATGCAATAGTAAAAGTAAAAAGTAAAGATAATGCAGCAATTATAATTGATGGGGTTTTTATTAAAAATATAAAAAATAAACAAATTACTATTAGAAGAGGGAAGGAATGGTATTATCTCGTCAGGAAATAATCAAACGAGGTTTTGTTGATGTGCATGTGCGCATTGCAGGAATTCGCCAATGCCATCGCTTAATTTTATCTAAGAACGATAGACAAAACGAAAAGGTTTTTTATTTTATCACAAAAGTTGATATGCCTACTGGAGAGATGCTAAGACTAGCAGAGGAATTAGATTTTCCAATAAAATCACCAAAAAGTATAGTATTTCCTAAAGGAAAGGCACCTGATGATTTTATAGTTACTGAACAATCGCATTTTTAATTTCTCATCGTAAATACATTATGAACTCATATGCATCTACGACGGAAATTAATAAACAGATTTTTTTCTTCTTTAGTTTTTTTAAAGGTATCTTTTCAAACTCTGATTTCGAAGAAATCCGTAAAGGAATTTATTAGGTGAAATCAAAACTATTGCTGCGCCTTTATGAGAAAAAGTATGACGTTAGTTTATGCTGCGAGCAAGTTTGCGATAGATGAGTAGTTAGTCTAATTCAACCTTAAGTTTCTCAACTAATTCTTTTCCTATTTTCATCTGCGCTTCTTTTGTTGCTGCACCAATATGCGAGGTAAAACAAACATTGTTGAGTTCAAGTAGTTTACCTCTGTATGGCTCGGTTGCATAGACATCAACTGCTGCACCAGCTAGCCTTCCTGATTTGCACCCTTCGTAAAGTGCTTCTTCATCAATTAATTCTCCGCGTGCAGTATTAACAATGTATGCACCCTCTTTCATTTTATCAATTGCCTCTTTATTTATGATATTTTTTGTTTCTGGTGTCAATGCTAGATGGATAGAGATTACATCAGAACTTGATAGAAGTGTATTGAGATCTACGAATTTTATATTTGGTGTTTCTCTTGGAAATTTATCAAATGCAATTACATTCATTCCAAGTGCTTGCGCTTTTTCTGCAACCATTGCACCTATCCTTCCAAATCCGAGTATCCCAAGTGTTTTACCTGAAATCTCGCTGCCAGTTAAATTTTTTTTATCCCAGATTTTATTTTTCATCTGAAAATGTGCTTTTGCAACGTTTCTGAATAATACAATGATAAGAGCAATTGTTAATTCTGCAACTGCATTAGTTGGTGCACTTGGTGTATTTATGACTTTTATTTTCTTCGCTTCACATGCTACAGCATCGATATTATCTAATCCTACACCAGCACGTGCGACAATTCTTAGATTTTGTGCATTCGCAATTAGTTCTTTAGTTACTTTTGTAGCGCTTCTTACGATAAGTACATTAGCATCTGTAAGCATTGCCTTCAAATCTACAGGCTTATAAATTACCTCGCCAAGTTTTTTGATTTCCTCGACTACTTCTTGTTCCATGATATCTGCTATGATAATTTTTGCCATAGTTAGTTTATATTGAGCCATATTTAAAAATTTTGATAGTGAGAAGATAATTATCTGTTGTATAAACAATTTACTTACTTGTAGGTGAGTTGTTTACGATTTCCTCAATTCTATTAAGGCACTCATCCAGCCATTCATTCTTGAAATTACCCATGTGCGCGATGCGCAGACCATTATTTAGATGAATACCACGACAGCTAACAATCTTTATACCATATTGTTTATTCAACTGCTCTTTGATTGTCTTGGCTTGCTCAGTATTTTCGCATACGAATCCAGTAACAGTATTTGATTCAAAACCAGACTCTGCAACAAGCTTAAAACCTATTTTTGTCAATCTAGATCGAACGTGCGCTGCTGCATTTGCATGACGCTGAACACAAGAAACAAGACCACCATTCCTATCAAGCACATCAAATGCCTTTTGCAATGCCCAGAACAGCGAAACCGCAGGTGTATTTGGCGTCTGTTGGTCTTTTTCATAACGTTTTTTGTGTCTTCGCAAATCAATATAATAGCTTGGAACTAAATCGCGCTTTGAGAATCGATCAATAGCTTCTTTGCTCAAACCAATAAGCGCCATTCCAGGAGGTGCAGCTATTCCTTTTTGACTTCCAGTAACAAAACCATCGACATAAAATTCTTTCATATTAAATTCTGTTCCAGGCCATGCAGAAATGCCATCTACTATCGTTATCATTCCTTTTGATTTTGCATATTTGCAAATTTCTTTTATATGGTTTCGAATGCCGTAGCCAGTTTCATTATAGACAATTGCCAAAACCTGTCCGTTGCTTTCATCTATTTTTGATTTTGCACGCTCGAGATTCCACCCTCGTGCACTTTCAATTTCACCATTTTCAACATTTGTATAAACCTTCGCAGTATCTACTAATTTTTCTCCAAACTCTCCATTAGGAAAACAGAGTACACTCTCGCTCTTGAATGTTAAATTTGCAAATAGTGCTTCTAGGCCTAGTGCGCCAGAGCCAGTAATTACGTACGCCTCTTCAGCTTCAAAATATTTTTTTAATCTCGTACATAAGTCTGTGTAGAGTGCAGTAAATTCCTTGCTTCTGTGTGTTACCATTTCTTTTATCTGTGCTATTCGAATTTCTTCCAATACAGGTACTGGACCAGGTGCAAGCAATATCGTCATTTTATCTACCTATTACTAATACTACTTAAAATGTTAGTAAATAACAATTACCGATTCAAAATAGCGCCGCACATTGCCGTTATAAACACGCTCTCGTAACATTCTTTCAAGATACTCAATTGCATTTTTTTGACCTTCATGAAGCCAGCCTAATCTCATGTTAAGTCTTATTATGCGGTTTGGGATAATATGACGCGTTGATTTTGGCGGGAATGGTTTTTTGCTATGCGCACGCTTGGTTATCTCTTGTTTTGTATAAATTTTCCTATAAAGAACACCATAACCATTTTCAACAAGCCCATCTGCTTCATTATCAGCAAGATAGCGAAAATTATTAACATTGAGCTGATTCATTATCGCTCTCTGCTCTTCAATCATGTCATCAAGAGAGTAATTAGATGGGTTTACTAGAAATGATTTTTTTACTCTGTTTATTCTCTTAACAAACATAAAAGAAGCTTTTTTATTATTTATATCATTTAAGCCAGCATCAAACTCTGTTGGTTCACATTTAAAACCAAAAGACTTTAATCTATCTAAATCTAAATTTTCTGATACAGGAAACCACGTTCCAAGCGTTATAGTTGGGCTAGAGTAATCGACCATTTGACAAACAGCGCGTGGGCATTTTATTATTTCAAGAACTTTTATCCTATGGTTGCCATCTAGAACTACTTTGCTCTTGAAATCAACGATAAGAGGATCAACAAGCTGACCAATGTTCAACATGGCCTCCTTAAGCCTGATAAGATTGCTTGGGATTATTTCCTCGTGGCAATGAAGTTTGCTTATCTCAACAATTTTAAGTTGTTTTAATATGTCTTCAGCAAATAGATCCATATAATTAGATTTTATCGCATCTTTAAAAAATTATATGTTGGAGGTTCGATAGATAACGAATATTTATTAGCTACTAGTTATTCTCTCTGTAAAAGAAATAAATCCATTAGGCACTCGCGCCTTTCTCATGGCAGTTGATAGCAGTGAGATGTCTTCTTTTGCAAATGCTTTAATCAGGATAAGGGAAAACACGTAAACAAGACAAGTAAAGCCAAAAAGAATACCTAAAATCGCAAGTTTTATCAGCTTATTGATAATAAGGTTTGTTACTTCTTCTTTAACTAGCGAGAAATCTGATACTTTGGAAATGACATCAAGTACATACCCCTTAACTAAAAAAATAAACGCGAGTGCTAATATGCCTGCAATAAGCGGCTTGTAAAAATCAGATGGGAAAACAAAATTGAATATTTTTTTAACATAATAAATGAGTAGAATTGCAACTACACTAAACGATATTGCTGAAGCAATTGCTGCACCGTTTATGCCATATATAGGAATTAGGATTATGTTTAATACAATGTTAATAAGCGCAGCAAAAAGCGCAACAATCAATTCGATTTTTATAAATCTTGCCGCTGCTAGAAGATAACCGTGTACATATGCCAAAAATCGAAGAAATGTGCCAAGAGCAAATATTGCCAAAACAGTAGCACCACTTACATATGCAGTGCCATAGAATATTTGCAATAAATTATCAGGAAACACAATAAATATGAGCGTGAATGGTGTTAACAGAAACAACACCCAGCGCATCGCAGTCTGTGAAACCTCTGCCATTTTTTTTCTATCGTTCTTGCCATAAAGTTCTGATATTACCGGGAAAAATATTACACCGATTGCCGTTGGAAAAAGCGCGACAAGACCTGCAAAACTTATGGCTATAGTATAAACACCTATAACAGTAGCAGATTCAGCTTCTGGTAGCATGTAACTCAACAGAATCTTGTCAGTATTGCCAATAATTGCGTATAATGCAGTAATAAGAGATATTGAGAGTCCAAACGAAATGACTTCGAAGTAGAGATCTCGTAATTCTTTGTATTTCTTAAGTATGGTGCTAATATGAATTTGTGAAAGATCCTTGCGCACGTACCAAAAAGAAAGGATTAGTGCGATCAGAACTGATGCTACAAAAGCTAATGATAGCGAAGTAAGAGAACGTTCGAAAAAGAAGAACAGGATTACTGTAATGATAAGTTTTAACGTATTCTGAAAGTTCACAACTATATTGCTTTCTTTTATTTTTTTCCGACCTTGCATAAATAAGTTATTTAATCCAAAAAATGTTCCTATTACAAGGTAAAATGCTAAAAACTGAATGGGCTTCTCAAGCTCTGAATTTTTTAGTATAGCACCAAAAAACCCTGCTCCAAAAAATAATATAATAGCAAAGATAATCGAAAGTGTGCCTGAAAGAAGATAGCCACCGCCCAATAAGAAGAATACTTTCTCATCTTCTTTTTTACCAGAAAAGTACGGTACGTAACGGATAAACGCAGAAGAGAATCCAAGATCGCTTAAGATGCTTACGGTGCTAACAATGCTTAGAGCAAGATAAAACGTCCCAATATCCTCTTGAGTCAGCATACGCGCTACGATGATGAGATAAATAAACGAAATGAATTTTGTGGCTACTGAGCCAGTTAAGCTCCAAAAAGTACCTTTTGCAATAGTTTTATGCTCCTCCTTTAACACATCTGTCATAGCATCATTTACCAATTTTTTCTTTTATACTCCTTCAACTAAGTAATTCAATGT
>JBGFRY010000057.1:0-11881 GCA_041694845.1 Microcaldota archaeon | reverse complement strand
CGGCACAACAAGAAAAATGGGGCGAATGGGCATTCTTGCTAGGACTGTTCATAGTCTTGGTAGTTGGTGCTGCATCACAAGCAATAGGAGTAGCAAACATGCCAACCATCTATAGTCTACTTGCCTTTTTAGGTTTGATTGTTGGATTGCTTAATATCACAGAAAAAGAAATAGACTCTTTCTTAGTAGCAACTATTGCATTAATGTTAGTAGGTAGTTCTCTTACACCAATAGCAACCATATTACCAGTTAATTTGGCAGTGATGCTGGGAAACATATTACTTGCACTTACAGTATTTGTAGCACCGGCAGCATTAATTGTTTCAATATTGGCGATTTATAGACTAGCAAAGAGCAAGTAAACTCTTTTTTTTCTTTTTTTTATCATATTTATATTAATACTAGCAGAAGACCCTTTGACTTGTCTAAGGGATGAATGCTTCAAATACTCAGTGTGCGCAGAAGCCTAGGTCTTCAAACCTAGGAGGAGTGCACATACCATGAGCTTGCATTCCGTATATTCTGCTTCCGCCTAAAGCCCTAATCTTCCTCAATATAAACATCTGCAAGCTCAGGGCTTTAGCCCTGAGTGTTTGTGAAAGAGCTAAGAAGGTTCTTTCTCCTTGTTTTTAATATATCTTTCAATAGTTGCTGCTGAAACGTGGCCAGCACTGCCAACATAATATAGTTCATAACTCATCTATCGCAAACTCAGAGTTTGAAAAGATACTTTAAAAAAACTAAAGAAGAAAAAAATCTATTTATTAATTTCCGTCGTAGATGCATAGGAATTCATAATGTATTTACGAAATGCGATTGTTCAGTAACTGATATACTTGCATGGTTGTCACCTTAGTAGTTTGATACGCAAAAATCTCTTAAAAGAGGTTCTGCTAAGGTTGATCTTTAATGTGTTAAAAGAAGTTCGGAACTACTGGGTAGTTCACTTTGCAACAGTTTTTTAACTGTTTTGTTTGCACTATTTTTTCATGAGTTCTATAAAACCTGATGAATTTGGGCCAGAAAGAGTTTTAGAGGTATACGACCAACGAACAGGGATGTGGGGCGTAATTGTCATAGACAACACTGCACGAGGACCTGGTAAGGGTGGTATACGATTTGTACCTGATATAACTACAAATGAAGTATTTGAATTAGCTAGGGCAATGACCTGGAAAACTGCATTGGCTAATCTGCCATTTGGTGGTGCAAAAGCAGGCATAAGAGGAGATCCGAAAAAGGTTAACAAAGAAGCATATGTACGTGCCTTTGCAAAAAAAATAAAGGAGTTTGTTCCTCACTTTTATATTACAGCTCCAGACATGAATACAACTGAAAAAGAGATGGGGGTTATAGTTGACGAAATCGGAACACCGCTTGCTTCTACCGGCAAACCAACTTCTTTAGGGGGTCTACCTCATGAATTAGGAAGCACTGGATTTGGAGCATATTGCTCGATATTAGTTGCTTGTGGACATAAGAATATTGATTTTAATAATTGCACTGTTGCGATAGAAGGGTTTGGGAATGTTGGAAAATTCACTATGAAATTTTTGGAAGAGAAGGGTTTTGATATCGTTGCTGTTTCTGATTCTAAAGGTACAGTATACAACAAAAATGGATTGTCATATACTGAGTTAATGAAAGTAAAACAAAAAGAAGGAACAGTAACTGCGTACAAAAATGGAACAGTGCTAAAACCAGAGGATCTATTTAAGCTTGATGTAGATGTTCTTGTTCCAGGTGCGAGACCTAATGTAATAACGGAAAAGAATGTTAATGATGTAAAGGCAAAGATTGTTGCTGAGGCTGCTAATATTCCTATTTCGCATGAAGTTGAAAGAGTGCTTATGTCGCGAGGAGTTCTTGTTTTACCAGATTTCCTTGTAAATGCTGGTGGTGTTATTAGCTCGTATTGCGAATATAAAGGATATAATGAAAAGGAAATGTTTAGAATTGTTGAAGAAAAAATTACAAACAATACTGAAATTGTTTTGTATAGAACGAAAAATAATGATACACGCGCAGCTGCGATGGAAATTGCAAAAGAACGTGTGATTGATGCAATGATTATGCTAGGATGGCGAGTGTAGTAAGATTTAGACAGATACCTAACCTACCAACAGCTTTGCGCCAAAATGAAATAACGTCATAAACTCACACTCGCTATCGTCGTAAATAATTTCAAAAATATTCGTATGTTAATTAACGCATATTTTTGTCACAAAGTGAAATGCGAATTTTTTCGAGAGTGATATGCGTGGCGCAAAGCCAATACCAACAAAATATTTATAAATGATGTCTCTGATAGTACTAATGGTGATTATATATGACTAAAGGACAGGTTTCAACCGAGTACCTGGTAATCCTAGCAGTCGTCTTGATTGTAGCTCTTGTAGTAATCGGACTGCTTGGTTGGTTCCCTGGAATAGGTGGAGGAACGTTAGAACAACAAAGCAAAAGTTACTGGGCAGCAGCATCTCCATTTGCAATAATTGCATATAAGATAAGCGGCACAACTGCCGAATTAGAGATAAGAAATATGGGGACAGAGAAAATAACACTTACTGATGTTTCATTTGCAGGTACAAGTCTTGCTGTACCACAAACAGTATTCAATAGTGGAGAATCAAAAAAGGTTACAGGAACACTTGGTATGACATGTGGCAGTGCAGGAACAGGATTCTCTTACGCTAACATAACTTTTACATACACACAAGGAACTATAACTGGGAACAAACAAACAGGAGATAAACCTCTTGTAGGTAAGTGTTCGTAGTCTAAATAATTTTTTTATTTTTTTATATTAAAAACACAAAACACTAGTGGGCTTCCTGGCTTGCTATCCTAAACTGCTACGTTGCCTTCTCCATCCACTCCGTTCTGTATCGTTCACCGCACTTAATTACAGATGTAGTAGTTGTGCGTTTGCAAGCATAGAACATCAAACTTAGGGCTGCTTCTGTCGATCTGACCCGATTCATTAGATGAACTACCATACAAGGCAGAACATCGACGCTTAAGGAAAAGGACGTATAAATCTAGTATAACGCCCCAGGCTTTCGACCCGTCAAAGGGGACAGACGGTAAAGGAGCCCCTAGTTCCAATCTAGCCCAATAATAAATAGCTGCGAAGAGAATTAAAAGTTAAGCTTATGGTTTTCCTATAAGCTTTGCGCCAAAATTAAATAACGTCATAAACTCACACTCGCTATCGTCGTAAATAATTTCAAAAATATTCGTATGTTGATTAACGCATATTTTTATCACGATGTGAAATGCTAATTTTTTTGAGAGTGATATACGTTGAGCAAAGCCTAGTACTTTCGAAAGTAAATAAAAACTAATGCTTTTTCTTACGGGTCTTGTGTCTCGCGTCCTGAGTCTTGCCTGGAACGCAAGATCGAAGCTATCATAATTTAACCCATTTTTCAGAATTAAAAATTTTCTGAACTAATCACATTGCAATTTTGATAGGCAAAACAACAAGATTATTTCTAAAGAAGTCAATTAATGTGTCAAAAAAAAGTTCGGAACTACTGAAAGCCTTTCCTATACAAAAAGATTTAACTTTTGATCTTCTTTATATATATCTTAACCACTTTTCCATCAATATTATATTCCTCTGCTTTTTTGTCTGACTGAAATAGTAGTTCAACAGCACCGACATCTTCGAGTAGTTTTTTCTTGTGCTTTTCAAGAACTTTTTCACTCTCCTTTTCGCTAGACACATGCACTACAATTTTATCCTCTTGTACAAACTCTTCTTTTTTTCTTAGTGCCTGAATGCGCCTTTTCACTTCGTTAACTATACCTTCTTCATAGAGTGCTTTATCTATTATTGCATCCAAATAAATTTTTCCGCTTGAGAAAGATCGTTCGTATAATCCTTTAATTTCTGGTTTTTTACTACATACTTCGATATCTTTTATATTTAAAAGAATGCAAAGTATCTGCTTGAATAAATCCAATCCTTCACTAACTTCATGAGAGTGAGTTTCAATATAAAGTTTTCTTAATGGCCAACGCAGACCTTTTTCTGCTTCTTGCCTGATTGTAAGAACTGCTGAAAAGATTTCTTTTATGATCTCAACGCGCTTTTCGAGAACAATATCTATTGCTTTTTGATTCTCTTCAGGAAGTTTCAGAAATGAAATTGATTTCTCTTTCTCGTATTTCTTGAAAAATCTTCTATAAAGATACTCGCTCATGAATGGTACTGGTGATGCAAGCATTTTCAAACTAAGTAATATGGTTTCATAGAGTACAAATAAAACAGCATTTTTGTTTTTATTGGATTTTATGCGTTCTTTTGCTATTTTCATATAGAAACGACTTATATCATTTACCAAGAAACTGCGTACTGTTTTTACTGCCTTGTGCAACTCGTAGTTATCAAAGCTACTACGAAATTCCTTTAGTGTGCTATTAAGTTTTGAGAGAATCCAAAGGTCCTCTGAAGCAAGCTCGACTTTTTCTAGCTTATTTAATAGATAATTCTGTTCAAGAAATGTTACGAGATTTAACAAAATCAAAAGATCTGCGCTTCTTTCTTTTATCTCATTCCAGTTGAATCTTAGCTCTTCCCAAAGTGGGTTACTTAAGCTCCATAGTCTAAATGAATCTACACCATAGCGATCAAGGATTTCTTCGAGTGGAATGAAATTGCCCAAAGACTTGGACATCTTTTCTCCTTTCTCATCTACAAAAAATCCATGCATCACTACTTGTTTATATGGTACTTCACCATGGCGAATAATTCCTGAGCCAAGTAAAGAATAAAACCATCCTCTGATCTGATCTTGGCCTTCAACAATGAGATCTGTTCTCTTGCCATAATCTGCTACATCCTTTTCATTCAAAGGTGCCCAGACTGCATTTCCAGAATCAAACCAAACATCCAGTACATCAGGAATTCTCTTCATTTTACCTCCACAATCGCACTGAAGTTCAATACTATCAATAAATGGTCTGTGGAGTTCGCACTCTTTTGGTAATTCTTTTTTAGATCCAAGTACTTTTATTTTGCTGCATTCTTTTTTCTTACATCTCCATATTGGTAGCGGAATTCCCCAATAGCGCTGTCTTGAGATGCACCAATCAGGAGCAACACTTACGAATTCCTTTAATCGCGTTTTTGCAAAATCTGGATACCAGTCAGTTCTGTCAACTTCCTCAAGCATTTTTTCTTTAATTTTAGAGATTGTTATAAACCATTGTTTTGTTGTAAGGAAAATAAGTGGAGTCTTGCACCGCCAGCAGTGAGGATATCGGTGTTGAATCCACTCTTTATGCAAAAGAATACCAAGATTATTAAGAAGTTCGATTATTTCTCTGTTTGCATCACGCACGTTTTTTCCTGCGAATACACCGCTATCTGCTGTGAAATTGCCTCTTTCATCAACAGGCGAGAATGGTTCAATATCAGCTCTCTTGCCAATTATAAAGTCCTCTGGACCATGACCTGGGGCGCAATGAACCAAACCAGTTCCTTCTTCTACAGTTACATACTCGTCGCTCAGAACAACGCGCCTATTATACTCTTTTTTTATGTGTTGTTGGAACGGATGAAAATACTGTTTACCTTCAAGTTTTTTACCACTTAATTCTTCGAGTACTGTACCGCTTTTTCCTGCTGCAGAAAGAACCGCGTCAATGCGTGCTTTTGCAAGAATCCAAACTTCACTATCGACTTTTACTTTAACATAAGCTAATGTAGGATGTGCCATAACAGCCATGTTTGCTACTAGGGTCCATGGAGTTGTTGTCCAGATAATTAAGTACTCATTATCACTATCTTTTGATTTAAATTTAACATAAATTGATTGATCCTTTTCATCATCGTATTCCAGTTCGTAATTTGCTATTGTCGTCTCGCATCGATAGCAATAAGGTAAAACATAAACACCTTCATACATTAGATCATTCTCATTAGCAAGCTTCAGTGTTTTCCAAGAAGAATCAATATAGTTATCATTGTATGTTATGTATGGATTATCGAAATCCATCCATACGCCCAACTGTCTGAATTGACTACTCATTACATTAATATTACGTATGGCAAATTGCTTGCATTTTTCTACGAATTTATCTATACCTTCTTTCTCAATCTCATTTTTGTTTTTTATACTAAGTTCCTGTTCAACTTTTACTTCTATTGGGAGACCATGCGTATCATAACCTACCTGAGCGCGAACATTGTATCCACAAGTTCTTTTATAACGGCAGATTGTGTCTTTTATTATCTTATTCCATCCAGTTCCTGGATGAATCTGACCTGTTGCATATGGAGGACCATCACAAAAATAGAATGGTTGAGAGAATTTGTTTTTTTCTTTTGATTTTTCGTATATCTTTTCTTTTTCCCAGAACTCCAATATTTCGGTTTCAATTTTTTTATGGTCGTACATTTAAATCACATTTCTATCTCATACTTGCGCATTACTTTTTTTGAATAAGCGTTCCCTCAGCATCATCAACGGAATAAAGATTACAATCATAAAGCAGAACAGTATTGCAATTATAAAAAAACTAACTATTATTTTTTCTGATATGAAGAAGACCACTGCTAATGCAACTAAAACTGAAAACAAAATTAACAGAAATTTTTGTTTTTCATTTAAATCATGCGCATCATTTGATAGTAAAAGCAAAATTGGGGTTAAGAGTGCTGCTGATAGTAGTAATGGTACAAACTTAAAACTAATTCCGAAAACCCCAACTGCTGCAATACTGCATATCATGAAAAAGGATGCAAATACTGCAAAAATAATTGCTTTACTGTCCATAGAGAAACCTTTTTTTAACAGTGTGATATTCTAGAAAACTTTTTCATCTACATACACTTTTAAGCCAGATAGTGTAACTTTAAATGGAACAAGATCTCTACGATGGTCAGTCCCACGCATTTTGAATATTTCTAGGGCACGAACACGTCTGTCATCTCTATCCAAGTTGTAAAGATTTATTATGCCATCCATAACAAAATGTTCGATATCATAAGTAAGCGTTTCCCTTCGTGCTGTGAATGCCTCAACTGTAGTCATAGTAGTGCAGTCAAGATTTCTAAGCAGGGAGAGGAATTCAAATAATGTTTGCCTATACTCAACTTCCTTATCAAAAGACATTCTAATCATGGTAGAAGAATCTATTACTGCTCTTTTAACATCACTATCTGTAATTCCTCCTTCAAGAACATTTGCTATCTCTTCTAATTCCAGTTTGTCAGGCTTTACAACTTGAAGTTTTTTTGACTTAATAAGATTGTTTACTTCAGTAAATAAAGGAAATGTACTTCTCATATTTTCTAGGATGTCATCTGCTGTTTCCTCTAATGTGATATACATTCCATTCTCACCTGCAAGCGCTCCTTTGTAAAGAAATTCAAAACAGCAGGAAGTCTTTCCACTTCCTGGCCCGCCATATACAGCTACGTGGCGTTTTTTAGGGATTCCTCCGTTTAACATATCATCAAGACCATCTATACCTGTTTTAACTCGATCCATATATATCCACCAAAATAATTAATCATGTATTTATTTAATACTAGCAGAAGATCCTTGGACTTGTCCATAGTTAGTTCACAAAAAATGAAATAGCAATCATTACTAATCCTAAAACAGCAGCAATTGCAGATTTTATTTTTAATAATAAGAACATATTTTCAATTAGGCTACCTGCAACTCCGGTGATCATCAAAAGTATAGTATTGCTAGTCATCGAGCTAATATTTTTTTCACTGCTATCCTTCTCAACAGGTAGGGTAATTTTTTCTTCAATCAGATTTTGGGCTATTGGTTGAGCAAATAGGCTGATTGCAAGCAATATTAAACCTGCCATAAAAAGAGGTGCTCCAAGCCATCTAAGAATACCCTTTTTTGAGAATGTAACTAATGAAATTATAATTGCTAGGAATAGAGCAGTTATTAAGACGATGTTATTCGCCAATAAAATCAAGCCAACTCCTTGCTTCATATCTTTAAGTTTTGTTTCTGTTTCGCTTCCTGGTTCAATTAATTTTATAGATTGAGGGAATTTATCAGACTCGCTAACTTTTTCAGAAAGCTTTTTTGAAAATATTTCCTTAGCAGTTTCTTTTATTGATGCAATAGACAACTTTTGGATATTACTTCCAAACTCGTTATTCAAATGAAGTAAGAGGTATATGCAGTTGTAATTATCTTGGTTGTTTTCACAGTATTCAATACACTCTTTGCCAGTTTTGCATTGAAGTGTTTCTACAATCATTGGTTTTGCAAGTTCATTATCTATATATTTATCGATAGCAGGAGAAATAGCTTTTGTAGATGCTGTAACTAGCTTATCTCTAAGCTCAGCTACGTGGATTTCACCTTTAAATTCATTCTTTTGTCCGCGTAAATAAAGGAACAGGTCTATTATGAGCTTATTTGCTTTATCCTTTATCAAGGTTTCTGGTACTGCTTCCTTAAATGCAGTTACTATGTCATCTTTTGATATTTGAATTGTATCTTCTTCAGAAAGTGGTATTGACGTGTTTTTTATATTTTCTTTAACCATCCAAGTGATAAGCACTTCTTGTAAATTTTTGGAAAAATTATTTTTCTCAAGTGAGTTTATCCATGAAGATGGTTCAATATAACTATCAGCAAGTGTAGTAAGAAAAAGATAGATAAAAATATTAACAAACAGTAGGGATGCTAAAACCAAAAGAATAGGAAGTTTTATCATGTTTATAACAGCGCTAAATATTCCCATATAACTAATACACACGTTAGATTTTAATTTCTAATTGTTTTGATAGTTTCAATATAAATAAATAATAAACAAAAAATATTGAAACCGCGCTCATGTGAACAACGAATCGTTCACAAGCTCATAAAAGAGCAAGCTCTTTTAGATCGAGCGCGGTTAGTGCGTTGTAAAAAAACAAGCATGAACAGGACAATATATATAAGAAAACGAGCGAGCAATGCGAATTTTTTCGAGAGTGATATACATAGCGCAAAGCCGAAAAGATGGCAAGGTTTAAAAAACAAAATTACTATTAAAACTCTGTGAATTGCCATTGAGGTTTTTTATGAATCTAACATTACAAAATGATCTTAAAGTAGAATTGGAAAATTTGGAAGAGCAGAACTTGTTGTGGAATCCAAAAACACTAGAAGGACCAAGCTGCGCAAGAGCGAATGTGGCTGGAAAACAAATCCTTATGCTTTGCTCTAACAATTATCTTGGGCTCTCAAACCATAGAGTAGTGAAAAAAGCCGCAATCGAAGCAATAAGGAGGTATGGGGCTGGCTCTGGAAGCGTAAGGCCTATAGCAGGTTCAATGGACATTCATCTGAAACTTGAGGAAACAATTGCAAGATTTAAGCATGCAGAAGATGCACTTTATTATAATTCTGGATTTACTGCAAACAGTGGTGGAATCCCTGCATTGTTGCGCGAAGGCGATATCGTAATCTCGGACGAACTCAACCATGGCTCGATTATTGATGGCATAAGGCTTACAAAAGCAGAGCGTATGATATACAAGCACAAAGACATGGCAGAACTTGAAAAAAGATTAAAAGAAGCAGTGGCAAAAAATCCGAAAAGGATCTTAGTTGTAACTGATGGTGTGTTTTCAATGGATGGTGATATCGCTCCATTAGATCAGATAGCAAAACTTGCAGAGCAGCATAATGCATGTACATATGTTGATGATGCTCATGGTGATGGGGTGCTTGGCGAAGGTGGCCGTGGTATTATAAATCATTTTAAGTTAGAAGGAAAAATCGATGTTGATATGGGTACATTCTCAAAAGGATTTGGCACAATGGGTGGCTATATCGCAGGAACAAGAATTCTGAAAAAATACCTTCTTAACAAGTCAAGGACATGGTTATTAACAGGATCCCATCCACCTGGGACAGTTGCAGCTAGCATTGCAGCTCTTGAACTATTAGAAAAGAGCGACAAGCTAGTGAAGAAATTATGGAGAAACACAACATATTACAAGAAAAGACTAAAAGAACTAAAATTTGATATTGGTATAAGCGAAACACCAATAACACCAGTATTTACTTATGAGGAGGGAAAAGCAAAAAAAATGAGTGAAAGATTGTTTGAAGAAGGCATTTATGCACTACCAATCGTTTACCCAATGGTTGCAAAAGGAAAGGCAAGAATAAGGACGATGATTACAGCAGATCATAGCAAGGATGATCTGAATTTTGCGATTGAAAAGATCGAGAAAATTGGTAAAGAACTTAGTATAATAAGTTAATTATATGATTAGATGGTCGATATGAGAAAAATTCTTGTTATTGGTGCAACAGGACAGATCGGTTCAGAGCTTGTTCCTACACTTAGAAAACGGTACGGAAACGACGTAGTTGTTGCTCTTGTGCATAGAACAATACCAAGTGATGAATTGAAAAAAGGACCAATTGAGAGTGCTGATGCTAATGATAAGGCTGCTCTGCTTGCAGTTGTTAATAGGCATGACATAGGCACGATATACCATCTAGCTTCGATTCTTTCTGCAAAAGGAGAGCAAAACCCAGACTTAGCATGGGATGTTAATATGACAAGCTTAAAGCATGTCTTGGATATTGCGAAAGATCTTAAACTTCAAAGAATTTTCTGGCCAAGCTCAATTGCCGCATTTGGGCCAACAACACCAAGGGAATATACTCCACAAAAAACTGTTTTAGAGCCAACAACGATGTATGGAGTTACAAAAATAGCAGGTGAATTGCTCTGCCAGTACTATTATATAAAATATGGTGTTGATGTGAGAAGCATTCGTTATCCTGGCCTTATAAGCTATAAGACCCCACCTGGCGGAGGAACTACTGATTATGCAGTAGCAATATTTTACGATGCATTGAAAAGCAGAAAATATCACTGTTTCCTAAGAGCAGATACAGTATTACCAATGATGTACATGGATGACGCAATAAGAGGAACGATTGAGTTTATGGAAGCAGAGACATCGAAAATAAAAGTAAGAACTAGCTATAATTTTGCAGCTATTAGTTTTTCTGCTGAAGCACTTGCAGCAGAGATAGCTAAACACGTTTCTGGTTTTGAATGCACCTATACCCCAGATTTCAGGCAGGCTATTGCAGACTCTTGGCCAAAGAGCATAGATGACTCAGATGCAAGAAGAGATTGGGGCTGGAAACACGAATACGATTTGGCAAAGATTACAGTAGATATGCTTCAAAACATTAAAGATAAAGTGTAATTAGTTTATTGCATAACTTTAAATAATTTTTTATTACTATACGTAATAAAAAATAACTTTAAGTAATATATTATAAGGTGTCGTTATGACAACATTGAATTTAAAGGTTGATGAATACACCAATCGCTTATTAGGTGTAATAAAAGAGATGTTTGGTCTGAAAAATAAATCAGAGGCACTGAACAAGTTTGCCAACATGTTTGGAGAGAGTTTTATAGAGAAAAACGTCAGAGAGGATGTTGTAAGAGAAATCGTTCAATCGTGCAATGTACATATAAAAAAATATGGTGTAAGGAGAATGTCTGTAAAAGAATTGGATAAGTTATGCGAGGTTAATGAATGACATTTAGTTTTGACTTGTCAGATAACCTGTACAAGACATTACAAAAACTTGCAAAAAAGGATAAAAACAGAGTAATGATCATAAATAAAAAAATAAAAGAGATAATTTCACAAGATGAAGTTTCAATACAACATTACAAAAATCTTAGATACGACCTAAAGAATTATAAACGGGTCCATATAGATAAGAGTTTTGTTTTGATCTTTAAAGTGATGTTAAAAGAGAAGCATATGCTTTTTGTTAGGTTTGCGCATCATGATGATATATACTAGCACTATTATAAACAAAACGAACAGGTAAAAGTAATCTATTTGTTTAGTTTG
>JBGFRY010000054.1:0-12024 GCA_041694845.1 Microcaldota archaeon | reverse complement strand
CGTATCTCCACTAAGTGCTGCAGCGTTTATTGCATCTTGAATTGTTGTGAAGTTTGTTCCTTGAACACAAGCTCCGGCAGCAGTATTATTAACATAAAAAGTAGCAGCAAATCCAAAACCTACTAATAATAAAATTCCTAAAACAATGATTAAAATATTTTTCATATTCATATACCTATTCAATACGAATATATCTACTAAATTGCATGGTGAGATGCATATAATATTTATAAAGCTTTTTAGCATTCATATTTCATGCTAAGTTCAATACAAGAAGCAATTTGGGCATTTCAAAGGAATCCTAACGACTATGTTTATGTTACATTCCTTGCAGGTATGTTCTGTTTGCTTACAGTTTTGGGAGCACTTGGGATTTTTGTTTTGTTGTTTTTCTTGTTCTCTGTTCTTAATATGCCAATAATTTCTTTGCAAACAGCTGTTGCAGTAGGAATCATTATGATATGGGTGCTATGGATGCTTAGCGGAGTACATGCTGCTAGGATTAATTTTTATAATAATTTGTTAAATAATAAAAGATACGGACTCAGAAGTGGATTGGTTGAGTTCTTGAATTGCGCAATGCAGAATGCATCAGCATTTTTTTTACTTTTGATTATCCGTTTCGTAATTGTCGCAATTCCAGTAACAATACTTTATTTTCTATATGATTATTTAACACAGTATAATATTCCATATTTGAACATCATTATTATATTGCTTGCAATGATTTGTACGTTTATTATTCATTTTTTATTTTCACCAATCTTCATTTTAATGGGAGTTTACAGAAGAGGAATTGGCAGCGCTTTTTGGAATGGTGGAAGAATTTTAATAAGAACGCATGTAAAGGCATTGGCATTGTATTTTGTTTATGCAATAACCTGGGTTCTAAACTTTGTCCCTCTTATTAACCTCACAACTATTTTTGTTATATATCCAATTACAAATAGCTCTCTTATCTCGCTTTACAAGAAGAATGCGTAATAAGATAATGAAGATGTTGATTTTATGGAGCGATTATACGAATGTGACATAAACAAAAAAAAGGATTTAATAAAAATATTAGATGCAGATCCATACGCTAGTGATAGTTTTGCCCGTATTGGATATATTATGCGAGAGGGTAGTATATTAAACGAGAATAGAGATAAAGTCTATATATATGTAAAATCAGATAATTCGTTTATAAAAAAGGCTGATGAACGACTAAAGGATGTTGCAAGCGTTCTAACCAGTGAAGATGAGAAAAGAATAATCACAAAAATCTTAAGCGAAGTAGAAAGCGCGCAAGCTGGTTTTGGAAGTATGTTCAGTGAATAGTAGTAGAAAAATATCTAATTAGTTATTATATTTTTTGTTTATTATTCATTCGTATTTGAGAGATGTAAAAATGTATTTTTTACAGTTGTGAACGAAGTTCACGATCGATGTAAAAATGTATTTTTTACAGTTGTGAACGAAGTTCACCTGAATTGGAGTTCAAGCAGTATTATTAATCTCATTTTGTATATAATTACTTGATTTTATTATGGCTACGGTTCTCGAGCTTATCGATGAGCGATTCAAGGAGCTTACAGAAATCCAGAAAATTGCTATTCCGCATATTCTCAATGGAGAGCATACGCTAATTCTCGCTCAAACTGGTTCTGGAAAAACAGAAGCAGTTTTGCTTCCAGTATTAGAAAAAATAAAAGTTGAAAACAAACTAGGTATTTGCGCTTTATACATAACCCCTCTGCGTGCATTGAATCGAGATTTATTGAAAAGGTTCTCATGGTGGTGTGAGCGCTTGGGTATTTCATATGCAGTACGTCACGGTGATACAAGCGTTTATGAACGAGCAAAACATCGAAAGAATCCACCACAGATTTTACTAATTACATGTGAAACACTCCAAGCATTATTTCTTGGAAAAATAATGCGCAAACACCTTTCAAATGTCAAATTCGTAATTGTTGACGAAGTGCATGATATTCTTGACAATAAACGAGGTGCACAACTTTCTCTTGCGTTGGAACGTTTGGAAGAACTAACAACGGTTAATGATCACTGTGTGAAGTTTCAGCGCATTGCACTTAGTGCAACAGTGAGTAATGAAGAAGAGGCAGCAAAACTTGTATTTGGTTCTCGTCCATATTATATCGCAGAGGCTGGAAAAAATAGAAAGATGAATATTGACATAAAATATTTTGAAAAACAAGAGCAGCGAGTTAATGAGATTAAAGCACTATCAGAATCTGCGCATTCTCTAATCTTTGTAAATACAAGAGGTACTGCTGAAGAATTAGGAGCAACATTGAAAAAACTTAATACAGTTATTAACATCCACCATGGCTCTCTTTCGAAAGACGTTCGTATTACAGCAGAAGATAAGTTTAAATCAGGAGAGGTAAAAGCACTTGTTGCTACATCTTCGCTTGAGCTTGGTATTGATATAGGCAATATAGAAACTGTAATTCAATATGGATCGCCACGACGTGTTTCAAGGTTAATACAAAGGGTTGGGAGAAGTGGCCACACACTTGATAAAACACCACATGGGATTGTTTTCCCAGTTGATTTTGATGACAAACTAGAAGTTGAGGCTATAAAATTATTAGCAGAAAATGGCTGGATGGAAAAGACAAAAGTAGAAAAAGCAGCATTAGATGTTATTGCACACCAGTTAATCGGCATTTGCCTTGACCATGGAAAAATTGATTTGAAAAGTGTTCATGCCACATTCTCGCGTTCATATGCATATGGAATATCATTTGCAAAGCTTAAGCTTATCGCATTGCAGCTTTACAGTGAAGGATTGCTTTACTATGATGAAATCAGTAGCAGCATGTCAGCTGAAGTTAAAGCAACTAAAAGAGCACGTGAATATTACTGCTCAAACATTACAACAATCCCAAAAGAAAAACACTATCTGTTACATGAAGTTTCAAGTGATAAAATAATTGCGAGTTTAGATGAGAAATTTGTGCTGAATCTCGAGCCAAATACATCATTCCTTTCAAAAGGCCAGCCATGGCAGGTTATAGATATAACTGAAGATAAGGTATTGGTAGAACCAAGTAGTGCTTTAGATATTATCATTCCATCATGGGCAGGTGAAGAGATACCAGTTGAATTTGAAGTTGCACAAAGAGTTGGCCAGCTAAGAAAAGCATATAAAGAAAATGTAATGGACGGACCAGTAGCTGATGATAGAACAATTGTCATTGAAATTATTAATGATCTTATTATCATTCATGCTTGTTTTGGAAACAAAGTAAACGAAGCAATAGCACGTATATTATCCTTAAACCTCTCGCGCTTGATTAGAGAATCAGTTCTCACTGTTACAGATTCTTATCGCATTATGATAAAACTACCGTTTCCATTAGACGAGAAACATTTGTTGAAAGTAGTGACTAGCATAAATAACCCACGAGCAAAACTAACTACCTCACTCGAAAATTCATTCCTGCTCAAACTGAAGTTCACGCATGTAGCAAGATTGTTTGGTCTATTTGATGAAAAGACAACAGCAACAGAGCGATTCATTAACATGCTCAGAAATAGCGTTATTTATGAAGAAACCTTGCGTTCGATATTTTTTAGATACTTCGACATCGAAAAACTTGAAGAAATAACGAATAAAATTGAACATAATGAAATAAAAATTATTATTGATAAACGCAAAGAACCAAGTTTTTTTGCTAAGCTTGGCATAGATCGAACTGGTAGCAGAAAAGTAGTTGACATATTCGAACCAAGAGAAGCAATGATTACTGCACTAAAGGAAAGAACGCTCACAAAAACTATTGAAATTGAATGTCTTAACTGTTATGCTACCAGGTTTATTCACATTGCTGGTTTGAAGAATACAGAGAAGATAACCTGCCATAAATGTAGTGAGCAAGCATTAACTATATTAGAAAAAACCAAAGAAAAAAATAGAAAAGGTAAAGAATATGATGAACGTGCTTGCCATATTGCATCGTTGATAAGAAATTATGGTAGACGTGCGCTAATTGCTCTATCAGTTTACGGTATTGGCCCAGAAACTGCTAAACGGGTATTAAGAAAGTTACATAGACATGAAAATACATTCTATCTTGATTTACTTAATGCCCAAAAAAATTTTATGAAGAATAAAAAATATTGGAAGATAAATTAATTATAACCATTTTACTTTCAAAAAGTGCGTTGCACAGCTCATGCATGGATCATATGCACGAATTAATTTTTCAATCTCATGCTCTATCTTATGTTTGTCATTATTACCTTCATCTAAAAGATGCTGTACTAAAACACCAACATCTTTTTCCATTTTTATCTGATTCTGCGATGTTGGAATAACCAAATTTGCATTCTTTATTTTTCCATCATTTCTTATTTTTAGATTATAATACAATGTACCTCGTGGTGCTTCAACAACACCAACCCCACGTGATTCTTTTGTAATTAAAGCTGGTGGTTTTTCATCTTTTATTTCAAGTGTTTCTAAAATATCTAATGCATTGTCTATACAATGAACAATTTCAATTGCCTGTGCAAGATTATTATGAAAAGTATTGTAGCATGGAAATGCACGGATATACTGATTCAAATCCTTTACTGTTCGCTTATTAAGATGCTGACCATTAAGATTCATACGTGCCAATGCACCAACCATATACGCTTTTCCTTCAAATTCAAAACCAGGAGCTTGTGAATATGGAATAATCTCTTTTTCAAGGTAGTGGTGAAACCCATACTCAGGTATACAATAACCAGCTGTTGAAGTTATTTCACCGTCAAGATAATTATAATTATTATTTAGCAATGAGATGAAATTTGTTTCACTTTCAAATTCAAAATGCGCATTGAAAAATATTCCAACAAAATCAATTGCAGCACTTCTGACGTTTTTCAGCTCTGTAATAAGCGGTTTTATATTTTCTTCTTTTGGTAACATCGAATATCCGCCTACAACAGGAAACAAAGGATGGACTGCACGACCAGCGACCACTGTTGATAAATTATTTCCTGCGCGTTTAATATCAAATGCATTATGTATTAGCTCATGCTCTTTTCCTTCATCTGCGAATTCAAGAATCGAATCCTTTCCAAAAATATCTGGAAGGCAAAATAAGTAGAGATGCATTGCATGGTCGCGTATGTTAAGCCCATACATTGCAAGATGTCTTAATGCAAGTGTTTGTTCTGATGGTTTAACTTCAAGCGCATTTTCAACTGCTTCTATGCAACACGTTAGATGGGCTATTGAGCATGTACCACATATTCTTGATACAATCTGATGAATATTCGAACAATGTTTTCCAACTGCTGCATCGGTAAAAAACCTTTTGTTCTCGTTTATCTTTAGTTTTACATGTTCTACTTTTCCATCTCTAACACCTAACTCTAAGCCAGCATTTCCTTCTATCTTAGAAATATTCTTTATATTAATATCGAATGTATTATGCATATTATTTACCCTACGTTAAATTCCTTAAAATACCTCTCAAGCAAAGCAACAAATTGCGCTGGAGCCATTGGACAGCCAGGAATTTCATCATCAACATTTACAAAATCCTTTACTGGTTGCACCTTTTCTCTTAATTTATACATTGCTAGGAATTGTGCAATACGCTTCTTTTTATTTTCATCAAACAGATTTCTATTACCAGATGGCATTCCTGTACAAGCGCATGCTCCAACAGCAACAAGTTTTTTTGATAACGAGCGAATCTCCTTTAACTTATACTCTTCATGATTACTAGAGATCGCTCCTTCAACAAATGCAATATCCATTTCTTTTAGTTCATTTTTTGATTTGAGTACCCTGCAATATACAAAATCAATTTTACTCTTCCATTCGAAATAATGATCGTTAAGCAATTCAACTAGTATTATTATATTGTCTTCTGAGCATGTAAACGTAAACCAACCTATCTTTAGTTTGTTCATGGAACCATTAAAAAGAAGCTAGAAGAAACTATAAAAATATTGATGATGGTTGTTCGTCGCTAGCCGAATATACCACTACTCGCCTTCTATCCTTGGTGCCAGATAATATGTTGCCTTTGCACCATATAACTCATATTCTAATTTTAGTGGTTTATCAGTTCCAAGATGCAAAGTTATAGCAGTACCTGAAGAGCTTGCCTTTACAATATCTTCTAAGTACTGGAGCGGGAATGTAGCACGTGCACCTCCTTCTATTGCTTTTATTTCAGCTATTTCTGAGCTACCTTTTTCAAATTCCATTTTTGCATCGCCACTCTCACTATGCACTTCTACAATGAATTCATTATCAGCAAGCACAAGTCTTACGTGCGAACTAATAAGTTTTGCATCTTTTATTGATTCCTTAAATGCATCTGCATTGAGTTTTACATAACAAGCAGATTCTACTTTTGGTTCTCTTTGCAATCCTTCACCTATTTCTAGCAATGGAATCTTAAACGTACGCTTTTTCTTTTCTCCTAAAAACTTTATATTAAGTCTTCCTTCATCTATTGACAATTCTGCCTTTTCCCCATGCTTCCCACGTGCAAGGATACTTGCAAGCTGCGTTATACTCATACCTACTTTCTGCTCTTCACTTACACCATACTCTACAAATGCAGCTTTAGGCATGTTAAACGTAATCATGGAGATCTGCGAAGGATCCATTGCGCGAAGGTATAAACCATCTTTCTTGACTTCGAAAACACCTTCTTCTACTAAGTTAACTATTGCATCTATTGCAGATTTTAATGCAGGTGCTTCTGATACAACTAATTTCATTCAATCCACCCCTTATGTATTATAATAAGAACAAAGTTATTTCGCAGAAAAGTAATATAAACCTTACTTCATTATTAATATAATTAACAATTACATACGCGCAGATCACCAAAATGTATTTTTTGGATTAAGGTGAGTGTAATGATAACATTAGAACTAAATAGAAAAACACACGATATTATAGTTAAAGATCAGTCAGAAGTTAGTTCTCTCCAGAATGGTTTTTATGGCGAAATGAAAAAAGGGATAATTTATCTTAAACCAGAAGAAGCCCTTTATGTAATGGATATAAGAAATGGTCGTTGTTTTGACGAAGTTGGAAATTCATATACATTTAATGATCTGGCATCATTTTTCTTGAAAGAAAAGAAGATCCTTGCAAGATACCTTACATATAAAGACTGGAGAGATAAAGGGCTCATTCTTAGATCTATTAAAGAAGTCTCAGGAAATTATGGTCGGAGCACTGCAAAAGGTTATAAATCAGGAAAGTTTGAACCACTTGCATATGGTTTTCAAGGAATGTTCTTTCCAGATGATTTGATTACAATTATAGATGATGAAGCTGTTGGCAAGGAGCTATATGAACGATATTGGATTGGTCAGTTTGGTACTTACAAAGCAGCACACCGCGGAAGGATAACAAAACTTGATATTTATGAAACGTTGTTTCTTATTAACAGAAATAATTTAAGAGTCAAAAATGTGACTAAGGAAGAAATTATCGAAGCAGCAAACGAAAGGATAAAGTATTTTGATGATATGTGTTGTGTTTACGAAGATTGGCGCTCACGCGGCTACGTAGTAAAAACAGGTTTCAAGTTCGGCACTCATTTCCGTATTTATTTTCCTGGTGCATCTCCAGTATTAGAAGAGGATGAATGGATGCATTCAAAGCATGTTATACACGTATTTTCGCGAAGGTCTAAGATGATTATTTCAGAATGGGCGCGTGCAATACGTGTTGCACATTCAGTAAAGAAAACATTTATACTAGCAATTCCTGGAAAAAAAACACAGATTACAGTAGACCCAAAACATCCTCGACTTGATTTCCTTCTTTATCACAGGAAGAAAGGTGGGATAGACACTCCAAAAGATGGAAAACCTAAGTTTTTGATGTATTCCCTTAGCGAAGATGAATATATTGGTGGCGAGGAATTGGCAACAGCACTTGCAGAATGCAAACATTTTGGTTTGGAAATGATGATGGCGATCTCAGATAGAGAGAGCTCAGTTACTTATTATATAATAAAAGCAATTCAATTGGCGAATACTGAATATGAATATTATGAGATTGAGTGGGTTCAACCGTAAACAACCAACAGCCTTCGAAAATCTCTAAGATTTTCTATCCTTTCTCAATAAGTTTCAATTTATTCTTCCATTCTTCTATCGCATTCTTGAATTTATCTTTTTCTATGAACATTATTGCATCAACAGTGGAATGGTGCATCAATACAAGCACCAATCTATCACCTACTGCTGCAATTGTACTATAAGTATGCTGACCGAGTTTCTTGACAAGACTAAGCGTGTAATTTATTAATTTAATAGCCAAAACGCTTGTAACTCCAGTACTTCCTTTTGCTATTTGAACAAATATAATTTTTCCATCTCTAACTAGCACCATGCCAGTTACTAAGCCCTTTCTAATCATTTCCTTTGCAGCCATATCTGGGTTAACAGATCTTCTTTTTAGCACGTCTCCTTCATAAACCAGATTCGAATCTGTATGTTCCTTTGCATATTTTGTTAGTGCCCAGATACGAAGTGATGGGGGTATACCGAGTAGCATATTTGTACTAACCTCTTCGTTCTCTTCGATTGCAGAAGTGATAGTCTCGTTCCATCTTTGCCAGTTATCAATGATAAGTTTTTTCTTTTCTGAAAGTCGTTGTAATGCTAATTCAACCTCAAGAAGTGCATGCTCGATTGACTGTTTCGAATAAGCATCCATTTTCTTTGTAAGATTATTTATTTTTCCTTGGGAGTACTCTTCGATTAGAGCATACTCACGACTTACATCAACACTTTCTCCAGAAACCAACTCTGTAATTGATTTCAATTCATTGATCTTTGCTTTTAATTGTGCTGCATTCGCATTAAACAGATCTTTCTCTTCCTTTATCTTTCTTCCATATTCGTTCTCTAAAAAAGATATTTTCACTTTGTTTTCAGCGGCAAGGTAGAGTATAAGAATACCAAAAAATGCAGTCAACATACCAATTATTGAAAAATACTCAGTAGATCTAACCAAATAATCTACTGTTTCAAATATCGTTGAAGTGATTACCTTTGGTGCAAGTTGAAACGAAGCTGCAAAGCTTACGATCAACAAAATTATGGCTGTTAGAAGATCACTTTTCCACTGGAGTCTAGTTCTAGCTACTGCTCTCCGGATCCCGGTTCTAGTTGTTTCTCCTGCCATTACTGCAGAAAAAACATAATATGCTATCACAGCAATTCTATAGATTAGTAAAAGTACTGCAATAGTTACTGCAAATGCAAACCCTAATGCAAATTGAGGGTTTTTGAATAATTGATGTGCAATATCAAAAATAAGAATCGTTGGTAATGCTGCTGTGATGTCTATAGTTTTTGTCATAATAACTGGTGTAGATAAAGAAGTAATAATAGTTGCAGGTGGGTTTTTAGAGGAAAATCGAACGATTAGTATTGTTTCTCCTTTTGAATATGGGTCAACCTGTTCCCATTTAAAAGAAATAATAGATTCACTTTCATTTATTGAAAGTGTTTTGTACTGCGGTTCAAGATGAGGAGAGGAGATTTCATCAGTATTTATACCTGATTTTGCTAAATTATCAGTTATGATTAAACTTTTTGGTAGCCAACCTTTGTTCTCAGTTCGTATATCCTCAATGCTTATAACTAATAGATAATAATATTCTTTTACTTCTTTAGTGTAAACAGCAAATTCATCTAAGATATTTTTGAGTTGTTTAGCATTATAATTATCCTGTTGGCAGAGTGTTAGGCTTGGATGTGCAACAATCAACTCACTATTCATTGCTGATAGATAACCAACAATTAACTCAATTTTCTGTGCTAATTCTTTTTTTTCATTTTCACTCATATCTTTCAAATAAACCAAGTCCTTCTTTATCTCAGATATAGTAGTTGACATTTCGTTATCATTCTTTACAAAAGACTTTATCGAGTTACCTATAACAGCCTCGTAACTGTCAACCATCGCGCTGCATTTTGAAGAAAAGGCTGCACATAATTTTGCGCATGTTTTTGTATCAATACAGATCGCACCTATAAGACCTAATGAATTTGAACATTTTTTTGTAGAGATATCTATATTCTTACTAAACCCTTCGAACTTATCATAAATACTTTCTACAGTGTAATCAGTTAGATTAAGAGATGAGGATAGTGTGACTTTTTTCAAATTCGATATGAATAACCAACGTTGAATCTGTAATTGTTCGTTTTCTATCTTCACAGGTTCAAATGTATATGTTGCATAGTCCCATAATCCATCATCATCTATATCAACTTCATTTTTTTTAATAACCTTCTCGTTTTTTTCTATAGAGATTTCTTTTTGTGTTATGCATCCAAAAAATAGTATAGTTAACACAAGCAATAATATTAATGAGATGGAACTATGCTTCATGCAAGAGATTTAATAGTTTTCATTTTTTAATCTTACTATGGATATATCGCAGATAGTAAAATCGGTACTTGCTGTTGTTAAACCAACAAAAGATGAAATAGTACACGAAAATGCCAACATAAAAGTATTGCTCAAACAACTTAAGCGTTCGGTACCAAAAAATGCAGAAGTCGTACTTACAGGCTCGATTGCAAAGAATACTTTTCTTAGAATGCATAGGGATATAGATGTTTTTATCTTATTTCCACTTACTATTAGAAAAGAAAAATTTGAGCAACTGATTAAAAAAATTGTTTTGCGTGCCTTTTCTTCTGCAAAGTATGAACTAAAATATACTGAACACCCTTATCTACGGCTTTATTTAAAAGATAGAAGAATCGATGTTGTTCCAGCATATAAAATAAAAAGCATTGAACAGAGAAAGAGTGCAGTTGATCGCTCTATTTTACACACTGAATTTATATTGAAAAAACTTAAGAAAAAACAGATAGATGATGTTCTGCTCTTAAAGAAGTTTTTTCAATCAAATGAAGTATACGGAGCAGAGATAGAGATCGAAGGATTTTCTGGTTATCTCTGCGAATTGCTTATAATTTATTATAAAAACTTCATGAATGCATTACGGCAGATTTCAAAATGGGAAAAACCAATATTTATAGACATACAAAAACATTATACAAAAAAAAGTGAGATTGAGAATGTAATAAAACGATTTAACGCACAATTAGTTGTAGTAGATCCAATAGATAAGGATAGAAATGTTGCAGCAGCAGTTAGTAAAGAAACATTAAACAAGAGCATATTAATAGCAAATCGTTTTTTACAGAAACCATCACTAGCATTTTTCTTTGCAACCAAAAAAACATTTGATGAGAAAATCATATCTATGAAAAAAAGAAATGGTGTAATATATATTCTAAAAGCGCGAAAACCAAATGTTGTTAACGATATACTCTGGGGTCAAATAAAAAAATTGTCGAGAAGTATTACAAATTATCTAAAAGAAAAAGAATTCGTTGTGCGTGATATCATTCTTCACAGTGATGATAAAATACTTTATCTTGCTTTTTTACTAAAAGAAGAGTGTTTGCCAGAGACAAGGATCATGAAAGGACCTAAAACAAACATGCCTATTAATATAAAGTATTTCAAGAGTGCACATAAATCTGCGAAAATATTCAGAAAGGGAAAACATCTGTTCGCATTAGTGAAGCGTGATATATCTACCGCTAGAGTAGCATTTAAAAAATTCTTCAGGACTGCTGTTTTACCAAGCCATTTTCAGAATATTAAATTTGTTATAGAACGAAAAGCAGATTTTTTGAAGCATCGCAAATACTAGCCAACTAGTTAGTACTTCCGAAAGTAAATAAAAAATGATGCTTTTTCTTACGGGTCTTGTGTCTCGCGTCCTGAGTCTTGCCTGGAACGCAAGATCGAAGCTATTATAATTTAACCCATTTTTCATATGTAAAAAATTTTCTGAGCTAATCACATTGCAATTTTGATAGATAAAACAACAAGATTATTTCTAAAGAAGTTAATTAATGTGTTAAAAGAAGTTCGGAACTACTGACTAGTAGACTTTGCAATAGATTTATAATGCTTAAATGTTAGCAATTATCAAAAAGGAT
>JBGFRY010000045.1:0-12140 GCA_041694845.1 Microcaldota archaeon | reverse complement strand
CGAAATCAGAGTTTGAAAAGATACTTTAAAAAAACTAAAAAAGAAAAAAATCTGTTAAAAATGCGATTGTTCAGTATTAAATCTCTGTTGTAGCGGATTGAACACTGTCATACCAATGTGACAGTCAATGGAAAAGCTCATCTACTTGTAGGTGGGTTGTTTACTAGTTCTTTTTCATCTATTATGTTTTTTAGGCTTTTGCATTTTTTCAGACTTTTTCATTATTATCTGAGTTTGTGCCTGCTGAGTTTGCTGTGGTTGTGGCTCAATTGAAACGTTCTTCCAGAAAAAGTAGAATAACGGAAGAACAAATAGTAATGTCACGCTGTTTATTATTAAGCTAAATATAGCATCAACTACATTGACATAAACAAACTGTTGGATGGTGGTTATCTGCCCTATAAACAAATTCAAGCTTATTCTAAATAAAAATAAATTCACTATGGAATAAATTATACTTGTGATGATTAGTAAAAGTATGTCAAACAGCAACACAAAAAATGGGCTCCTGCTAACTAAAGAAATTGAATTTTTTAAGCTATTTATAACTCCTACCTGTTTTACCACTAATTCAAATGGTGAGAATTGAATAAGAAACAGAATAATTAGAGTGATAATACCAATAAATATAGATGCACCGATGTAACTCATGATAAGAGAGATGACATAGAATATTGCGGTAAGTGGTATGATGTAGAGTAAGATTGTTAGAAAATTGCTCTTGAATCTTTCTAGAATTTTTATCTCTTTTTTGTTTGCGACATCATCAATAACATTTAAGTTAATGAACATAAGCACAACTGTAACAACTACCGTAGTAATAAATGTAATTAGCAGAAGTACGAAAACAGGTAGATTCTGTTTAACTGCTTCCCATGCATCTTGTACTGTCTTCGCCTCTTCTTCTGATGTTATGGTGATAACAGATGTAGATAGATAAATTGCCTTATCACCAACAAGTGTTACTAACAATAAAAGCATTACAATATGAACAAGAGAATAAAATATCCCTACCTTAATAATGCCAGATAGGAACGAAAATAGAGAATTCCTGCAAAAACTAATAGAGTTGTATGTTATACCCATTATTCTATCAATGATGTCTGCCATGAAAGAGTTTTTCGCTATGGGTTTAAAAATATTACTTGCAGATATATATTTGTCAACGGCCATAGGAAGGTGGAAACACCTGTTCCCTTACCGAACACAGAAGTTAAACGTGATTAAACAGTTTCTAGAAGATGCTTAATCGCGGTCAAAGCACCTTCACGGCCTTGCGCGTACTGGTCTATGACCGGGAGAGCAGGCTGCTGTTGACATCTTTCGCCTTATAGAAATAAAAAGATAGTGTGAGCTATAAATTCATGGAATTCTTCGAAACTGTTGAGAAAAGAAAGTCAATTCGTATATTTTTGAATAAAGAGATTGATAATAAGATTCTAGACACAATACTCAAAACAATAACTCTTGCGCCTAGCGCTGGAAATTTACAATCATATCGAATTATTTTAATAAAAAATGAAAAATTGAAACGTGCAGTAGCAGAAGGTGCACTTAGGCAACAATTCATCGCAGAAGCACCAATTGCATTGGTTTTTCTTGCAGATAGCAAAAGATCTTTGATTAGATATGGGGAGCGCGGTGATTCACTTTATGCAATTCAAGATGCAACAATCGCTGCTGCATACACACAACTTGCAGTAACTGCGCTTGGGTTGGGAAGTGTCTGGGTTGGCGCGTTTGAACAAGAAAAAGTAGCAAAGTTGATTGGTGCAGCTGATTATGAAATTCCAATCACAATAATTCCAATTGGCTATTCTGTTGAAAAGCCTGAAAGACATGAAAGAAGAAAATTAAGTGAAATTGTGAAAGAACTATGAATGAATTAAGAGAAAAAGATAAATCACGTACGTTTACTGATATAAAAAAACTGAAAAAAATTATGCGCGAATTCATAGAGTTAAAACTACATAAAAAATATCCACAAATTTATGAATTAGTAGAGAATTACACAAATGATGCAAAGTATTTCTATGATAAAGACGATTATTTTACATCATTTGGATGCGCTAATTATGCGTATGGGTTCGTAGATTGCCTACTAATTTTAGAAAGAAAAAAAAGATAAATATAAATAACGATCTGACACGAATATAGGTGATAACTATCAATTGGAAAGTGCATATGTTAATCGCATTTTTAGTTGTTTTTTTCATCGCTGTGTTTTTTATTAAAACAAATGCACTTGAAGCATTTCAGTTATCACTATTTGCTGCATTTAGCGCATTAATTCCTGATATCGATCATGAAATGGGAAAGGCAAGAAAAATAGCTAATAAGATAATTCCATTAATGGTTTTTTTCATCATCTTAATCAATACCTGTGGAAATGATTTCCTATGCATATCTAATTTTTCTCATCTAAAAACACTTGTAATCATCTCACTTGCAGTAATTGGGCTCTATTTTATTTTATTCACTTATTTAATGCCAAGACATCGTGGAATTATTCATTCGTTAAGTGCATGTATCATCTTTTCAGTTTTAACTCTCTTTATTTTAAATGAAAAATTAGCATTTGCTGGTTTTATTGGATATCTGTCACATCTGATTGTAGATCGAGAGATAAAATTTGTATGATCTAAATAAACAATTATTAGAGAGTTGATGCTTTCTTTAACTCGCATCTGATATCGATTGTTTTCTCTAAACGTTTATCTATAACACCATTTTTTGTGAATATATAGGTTATTGTTTTACATCTGTACATCTGAGGATTTGTGTAGACATTTGCATAAACTTTAATAGCTTTCTCTAAAAATTCGTTCTTCCCAACAATTCCAATACGAACACGACCTTTTTTTAATGCACTATCTGGACTAAGCGAGAGTTTTTCAGGTGCTAATACATCTGCTTCTGCCCAGTAGTCTTCGTTAGTTGGATTCTCCACACGCAGAATAAGATCTGCATAATTCTGCGAATAAGCAAACAATACGTTAGGGTGAAACCTAAGTTCAACATTAACCATAAATTTTTGATTAGCAAACAAATTTATTAAACCTTGTCTAATTATCTATTCCAGTCGTTCCGAACTTCTTTTTACACATTAATTGACTTCTTTAGAAATAATATTGTTGTTTTGCCTATCAAAATTGCAATGTGATTAGTTCAGAAAATTTTTAACTCTGAAAAATGGGTTAAATTATGATAGCTTCGATCTTGCGTTCCAGGCAAGACTCAGGACGCGAGATACAAGACCAGTAAGAAAAAGCATTAGTTTTTATTTACTTTCGGAAGTACTACTATTCTTATGCTACCAGAAGCAAGATTGATAAGAAGTGAGTTTACAATAAGGGATTTGTCTCTTCCTGAAGAGGTAATGCTTGCAAGAAAGTCTCTTATACGCTGGATAGCGCTTTCATTAGGGCTTATCTCCCATAATGAATCAAGAAAACTATTGCTTGATGTTCTAGAAGTTATCATTTTATTTCATATTGAAAAGGAAGCGCCAACAACTACACGGATTGTAGAAAGACTTATCAAATTGCGTGAAAAAAAACCGCACATAAAATCAGTTTACTATCATCTATTGAAGTTAAAAGAGAATGGAATACTTGTAAGAAAAAAAGGAAGATACTATCTATGGGGTGAAGACTGGAGGCCTTTAAAAGACGTTTTTAAAGATCTTTACTTACAAAAATCTGAAGACATTTTCAAAAATATTCAACATGCTCTGAGAAAATTAGAGAGTAGTTATTCATCTTCTGATGGGTAATGTGAAATTTATGGGTGACATAACAGGATTTTACAAACTTTCTATTGAAAAAAGGCTGCAGGTATTAAAAGAAAAATGTGGTTTGAACAACGAAGAAATAGAACTTTTACGTGTAGAAGGATCGCTAAAAACAGAACTTGCGAATAATATGATAGAGAATGTAATTGGCACGTATGGATTGCCATTAGGTATTGCCACGAATTTTCTAATAAATAACAGAGAGTATATGATTCCTTTTGTAATAGAAGAGCCAAGTGTCGTTGCTGCTGCAAGTTATGGAGCAAAGCTAGCAAGAGCAGGTGGTGGTTTTATTGCAGAATCTGATCAACCAATAATGATTGGCCAGATCCAATTAACTAAAGTGCCTTTAATAGAAGATGCACAGAAAAAAATTCTTGAAAAGAAAAAAGAGATAATAGAATACGCCAATACAGTCGATCCAATGGTTATTGTGAAATTTGGCGGTGGTTTAAGAGACATCAAAACTAGAATTGTTGACTCATCTGTTGGTCAAATGCTTATTATCCATCTTCTTGTTGATTGTAGAGATGCAATGGGTGCTAATGCTATAAACACACTTGCAGAAACGCTTGCACCACAATTTGAAGAATTAAGTGGCGGAAAAGCAAGACTTAAGATAATTTCAAACCTTGCTATTAACAGAAAAGCAAGGGCGCGTGCAGTATGGAAAAAGGAAGTGCTTGAAGAGAGTACAAAAGGTACAATGAAAGGAAATGATGTTGTAGATGGGATCATTGAAGCATGGGCGTTTGCAGCTGCTGATCTATTTCGGGCAACAACACACAATAAAGGTATAATGAATGGAATCGATGCAGTGGTAATCGCAACAGGAAATGATTGGAGAGCTGTAGAAGCTGGCGCACATGCGTTTGCTGCGATAGATGGTAAATATAAACCGCTTACAAAATATTACAAGGATAAAAATGGTGATTTAGTAGGTGAAATAGAATTGCCTATTTCAATTGGTCTTGTTGGTGGTGCAACAAAGGTCCATCCAACAGCAAAGATTGCAATAAAAATACTTAATGTAAAAAGTTCAGAGGAGCTTTCACAAGTGATTGCATCTGTTGGGCTTTCACAGAATTTTGCTGCACTGCGCGCACTTTCAAGTGAAGGTATCCAAAAAGGTCATATGAGATTACATGCAAGAAATATTGCAATCCAAGCAGGTGCAACAACTGCGATTGAAATAGAAAAAGTTGTGAATGCACTTTCAGAGAGCAAAAAATTTA
The DNA here is from genome assembly GCA_041694845.1 of Microcaldota archaeon. Taxonomy (GTDB): domain Archaea; phylum Micrarchaeota; class Micrarchaeia; order Anstonellales; family Bilamarchaeaceae; genus JBGFRY01. The sequence goes on along the minus strand of JBGFRY010000045.1, from coordinate 7,112 downwards.
CTATTGATTTAGCAAAAAAAATTTTAGATGAGAGTAGAGAGAAAAATGGATAAAATGGAATCTGCTAATGCAATAAAAATTAATTTAGAGAGTGTTCTATCGTTTGCCGTACTACTCTTATTACCGATTGGTATCTATCTTGCATTCTCTCATGAAACAATTGTAGAAAGCGGCTATGCCGAGTTATTAACATCAGCTAAGTTTCTAATAGTACTTGGAGAGCTTACTACAATAAAACTAACAATTGTAGGGTGCTTGATCGTATCGATTTTGTTTGTATACCTTTCTCTAATCAAACTAAGTAAAAACAAAAACGTGGCGTTTCTTATCAGTTTATTATTTATTTTTTCAAATATTGTAATATATAACATAGTATTTGCTATGTCTCCACTTACTGCTTTGTCTATTTTATTATTTTCTCTAACATTATTTATATTTGCATTTACTAATAGCATACAACGGTATCTTTCTATTCTGCCGCTTGCTGCTGGATTCTATTTGTTATTGCCATTACTTAATCTCCCTAGTGTAGATAATTTACTACCGACAACATTGCAGTCGGTACAGCAGCTTGGTATAATTGCACCTCTTGCATTTCTATTCTTAGGATTTGAAAACCTTAGGAAAAATGAGAATTTGGCAGCATTGGCAATTGGAATGTTTTTCTTACCATTGTTCCCATCGTTTTCTCTTATTGTGCTTTCTTTTTGCACAGCAGTTGGTTTTGCAGATATTTTTAAAGACAGTGAGGAAAAAATGATAAGCTGGATTTTACTGATATTCCTAGTAATTCTCTATATTGGAACTTCTATTGCTTCAAACTTTTTATCCTTTGCAGTTGCTGCAGCAGCGGCAGTAATGCTTCTGTATTTCTTTTTTGCCCTTGATATAATTCCACTGAAAATGCTTAGAACATTTTTTGTTTTCTTTTTAGTCGCATTGATATCTGCTTCTTTATTCGTAAACATAGTTGCAAACATATCTAACTTGCCATCTACCGAAACGATTAAAATATTCCAGCTTGCAACCACAACAGATGGAACCATTGGGATATTTGAATTTCAAAATACATTTACATTTTACACACAAAAGAGTGCTATTTTAATAAGCCAAAAACAGCTGCTATCAAATGAAACTTTGAATATAGACTATTTAGCAATTTCTGCTGATTCATTGTATAAAATATTTGAGAACAAATCAACAGTTTTAAAATTTGCTGGTATGTTAAAAAATGAGGATATTGAGAAAAGTGGCGGATATAATGCGGTATTTGCGAATAATGTATATGTATTATATGTAACGCTGTCACCACAGCAACCACATAATATTCTTGCAAATCCTCAGCCAATTCTTATAGACTTAAAAACAGGATATAAGAAAAATATTCCATTTACAAAATTAAAACAGTTTAGCTCTACTCTGGCGATAGTTAATCAAAGAAATGCTATTATTAATTTGGAGGCGATAGTTGATAGTAATCTTTATAGAATACTAACAAAATGCGAGGTGGTGCATAGTACTGATGCTGCGAAAGTGTTTAAGGTGTGCTAATGAGCTATTATATTGTAATGTTGTTAATTTCATTTCTTGTCACTTTTATTTTCACAATTCTTCTAATTCCTAGGTTGAAGCGATTTAATATTGTAGGACAGGATATAAACAAGCCGAAGAAACCAATTGTGCCAGAGATGGGTGGAATTGCTATAGTAGCAGGTTTTACTGCTGGGATCTTATTCGCAGTTTTTGCAAATTCATTTTTAGGATTTGAAATGAATCTGCCTTATATTTTGGCTGCACTTATCACAATTCATTCAATTGCTTTCATAGGAATTGTTGATGATCTCCTTAACATACCGCAATGGCTTAAAGCTATACTACCTTTATTCGCTGCTACTCCGCTTGTTGCTGCAAAGGTAGCAGGAAGCACATTTATTGTTATCCCATTCTTAGGAGCTGTTGATTTTGGGATGTATTATATCTTTATTCTTATCCCTATTGGTGTTGCTGTTGCATCTAATTTGACAAACATGCTTGCAGGATTTAATTCTCTTGAAGCTGGCATGGGGATCGTTATTTTCTCGTTTACTTCATTATTTGCATTGGCAACTGCAAACGTAAATGCATTAGTTATTTTTATTCCAATTCTTGGTGCTTTGCTTGGTTTTATCTTACATAATCGCTATCCAGCAAAAATATTTCCTGGGGATAGTGGCAATTTAACTATAGGTGCTGCTCTTGCAGCAGGAGTGATTATAGGAAATATTGAAGCAATAGGTTCCTTGTTTCTATCTTTGTATGTTGTAGATTTCTTTATAAAGGCATCAAAAGGATTCCCAAGCAAAAACTGGGAAGGAGAATATCGGGATGGAAAGCTTTACCCAGTAAAAGGGGAGGTAAGAAGTCTTTGCCAACTTATTATGAAAAAAACTAATGGAATAAATGAAATAACCCTTGTTTCACTACTAATCGCTGCCCAGATTGTAATCTGCAGTATAGTTGTATTATTTTACCTTGGGGTTATTAAAACGTAAGAAATAGATTAGAGTACAAGCTGATAATATGGTAAAATGCCTTATTACTGGTGGTGCTGGTTTTATAGGATCGAATATTGCTGACGTATTAGTTGCTGAAAAATACAAGGTCCGCATTCTTGATGATTTTTCAACAGGAGCTATTAGAAATATAGAACATCTAGATGGGAAAGTAGAACTAATTAATGGAAGCATAACTAACAGAGAGCTAGTGAAAAAGGCAGTTAAAGGAGTAGAATATATATTTCATGAAGCTGCACAGACTTCTGTAGTTGATTCAATAAAAAATCCAGTTAAAACATGGGATGTAAATATAAAAGGGACAAAACTACTACTTAACGCTGCAGTGAAAAATAAGGTAAAAAAAGTTATTCTTGCTTCTTCTGCAAATGTTTATGGAAATGATCCCTCACTACCAAAAAAAGAGGATATGAAAATAAAACCAACTTCAGCATATGGAGAATCAAAATTAATTGATGAAATAATGGCAAGGAAATACTATGAAAGAGATAAGTTGAAAACAGTATGCCTTCGCTATTTCAATGTTTATGGCCCAAGACAAAATTCGAATTCTGATTATTCTGGAGTGATTTCAAAATTCATAAAAAGAATGTTGGCTAATGAAAGCCCTGTTATATATGGAGATGGACAGCAAACAAGAGATTTCATTTATGTGAAGGATGTTGTTCGAGCAAACATACTTGCGATGGAAAGTGATAAAGCGGTTGGAAAGGTAATAAATATTGCAACTGGTAAGCCAACAAGCATAAATGAACTTGTTGAGATACTAAAAAGAATAATTATGCGTGATCTAAGTCCAAGATATGAACAGAAAAGAATAGGTGATATCAAGCATTCATATGCAGATACTAAAAAGGCAGAAAAAATTCTTGGTTTTGAAGCAGAATATTCATTAGAAAATGGTTTAACAAAAACTGTTGAGTGGATAAAAAAGCAATAATTTGACTATTTATTTTTTTTCATACTGCTCCTTTAATTTTTCATAATCACTTAAACGACCAACATCGTTCCATTCTGCATCTGTAACAAATCCAGCAATCTTTTTTCTGGCTTGTAGAAGTTTGGGGAATACGTTCTTTGCAAAATCTTCTTTTTCTTTTATGAAATCAAAAACCTCTGGTTCAAAAACATACATACCTATATTTATCAAATTTTCTATAACTGGTTTCTCAGCAAATTCAGTAACTAGATTATTACTAGTTTTAACAACACCAAAATCTATTTTGGTTGCATGTTTCAACAAACCAATGGTTGCAATTGTCTTTTTTTGTTTATGAAAATCAATCATCTTTTCGATTGGAGCATTAGTTATATGATCCCCCATTACTACTACAAAAGTGTCATTGATTTTCCCTTTGTAAGGTAATACTGAACCCGCAGTATTTTGAGGTGTCTCTTCGATTAGATATTCAATATGAACACTGAATTTCGAACCATCACCAAAGTATCTAGTTATCTGCTCATGCTTATAACCAACTGTAAAAATAATATCTGTCAAATTGTTTTGTTTTAGATTTTCAACTACGAATTGCAATAATGGTCTGTTACCTATTAAAAGCATGGACTTTGGAACGGTATATGTAAGCGGACGCAAACGTGTTCCTTCCCCGCCGCATAGCACAAATACTTTCATGAAACAGTCATTATTCCATAACTATTTAAAAAATAGCCTAAAAGAGCACCACTAAAACTACAGAAGAAATTAGTGGTTCCTTTATTTCCTATTCCCTTTTCTTCAAAGATCCCAATAATGCTATCTATAAAAGATCCAATAAATCCACAGAAACCGATAAGAAGCGCGCTTGTTGGTGTAATACCAAATAATGCAATTCCTGTTAATCCAATAATTATTCCACCTACTAATGAGGTCAATAAACCTAAGAAACTTATTGCTCCGCTTTTTCCTTCTCTCACTGGTTTTAATGTTTCTAATGATATTGGGTTCCCAGCCAAAACACCAAGCTCAGAGGAGAATTTATCAGCAGTTATTGCTGCAACAGATGCAAGATAAGGGATATACCCAACGTTTGGTGACAGTACTGCTAATATCGTTGGTACAAGGCCATTTGAAAGGACATTCTCCCAGCTTCTTTCATGCTCATATATACCAAGCTCTCGCTTTCTATCATGCTCATATCTTGTTGCAGCAGTTGAGAGAACAAAAAATGCGATTATCACAAATAGATAGCGCCAGTCTGCAAAGTAGAATATAAAAGCTCCAAGAATAATTGTGAGAATTAAACCTTGTTTATCAAGCATTAATGTCAAGTGTATCACTCAGTAAGAAATGATATAAAAAAATAATAAAAAAAGATAAAAGAGATTATTTCTGCAGTACTATCTCTATTGCAGAAACCTTGCTTTTTGAACCATCTTCAGATGTAAGTTCTTCGGTCTTTATCGCAATATCCTTTACCTTACAGGTAGGCATAAACCTATTTCTAACTATTTCTACGACGTCAACTGCCCTAGAAATCAATTTTCCTCTTGCCTTAACTGTTACTTCTGGATAGCTGTTAAACTGCGTCACGACAGCTAAAACATAGCCCATTGTGCTCTTTTTTCCAACGTATACTATGCTATCCCTAGCTTCGTTGCTTTCTTTTGGTTTTCCTTCTTCCATGGTTTCCACCTCTCTAGTATTTGACATTCTATTGAATCTAGTCTGTACTATCTTTTTTGAAACTCAAAAAAGAGATAATAAACTTTCTTTGGCTAAATTTAAAAATATAATAGGTTCAACCTAAAAATCTTCGTATCCAAGCTGCGCGTTTTATATCTTCTGCTAGAGTTGCCCTAAACCCTTTTCTAAAATTTGTAAATATTTTACCTGTAACTTCAGTATATTCTTCATTTTCTTCATAATTTATATGTTCAAGAACTTTGTTTATTGCAGCAGCGATTTCTCTAGGCATATATTTTAGATTGTTTTTATTCAGGAATTTAGAACTGTCAATAAGATCCTCATCAAGCTTAGTATACATTTCATGCAACTGCTCAAATTCTTTATCACTCATGGCATCCAACCCAAGAAGCTCTGGAGGTAAACCAACTGAGTAAAGTGCACTACAGAAGTTAATCGCACGTGGCAATTTTATTCCTTTTAATGAACGTGCATACCCAAAAAGACCAACGTGCAATTTCCTAGTTCTCCTTGCAGGGATATACGAAGAAAGTGTATTTATCAATCCACTAATCTTCCCAACCTGTTTTTGATATGCATTTTTTATTTTTTCTACATAATGAAGTGCAAGTTGCTCATCGATTGGCAAAGGCGATCTTCTATGACTTAGATTGAGTATGTCTATCGCATTTACAACATCTCTAAATGGATAATCGTATTTGAATGAAGATTGCACAGTAAATGTTTGAACGCTAGGGTATTCATCTCCGCAATTAGAAACGTTATCTGGCCTAAAATTACCTCTAAAAGGCGCTCCACCAACACCAAGAATAGGTAAGATCTTTGTACTAAGTTTTTCTTCTAGCTTATGCAAACTCCAAAGCGCGCATTTTGCAAGAAGAACTGCAGATACTGAACCATAATTAAGCGCAGGATCGCTTCTTGCTAAGAAAACACGTTGGTATTCCTGCTCATTTTTTCTTTTCAAATATTTTTCGACTATAGATGGGCCTTCTTGAAAAGCTTCATAGTTTTCAAAAAGTGGTATGATATTTATTTCTTCTGGGGCGAACTCACCAACCCATTCTTTTACTAAGATATTATCGCTTCCGATACGATTATTTTTTTGGCCGATTATTATTTTTTCATAATAATCACGAATCCGCTCAAGTTCTAAATGCGAGGTTGTCATGGGAAGTATTACTTCAAAAACTGGTACGATATCTAACCCAGCTGTTTTTGCTGCGTCATAAGCTCTTGGCACAGAATGTAGTGTTTCCAAGAGAATCTTTCCTTGCTGGTGCTCTATAGCAGGATTTGGAATACGATATGTAAGAAAAAAATCTTTTCCTAAAATATTCCTTTTAAAAAAATCTCCATATTTTGTAAGCAATTTTTCAACTACCTGATTGTCTACTTCTTTTCCTTCACTGTCCCACATCTGCTCCTGACAATTCAACTGAGAGAAAACATAGAATGCCTCTTTTACTTCTGCATCCCCACCAATAACTTCACCATCAGAAAAAAAAGGAATGTTGATATTATCTGGATGCTGCGTAGACATACATCTGGATATTTTTATCATAATTTCAATAGTACCTTCTATTTCTTAAACCCTATATACCATTCTTCTTCAGTAGTTCAGAACTTCTTTTTACACATTAATTGACTTCTTTAGAAATAATCTTGTTGTTTTGCCTATCAAAATTGCAATGTGATTAGCTCAGAAAATTTTTTTACCTATGAAAAATGGGTTAAATTATGATAGCTTCGATCCTGCGTTCCAGGCAAGACTCAGGACGCGAAACACAAGACCAGTGAGAAAAAGCATCATTTTTTATTTACTTTCGGAAGTACTCGTACTATAAAATAAATAAAAACCATACCAAGTATTATTATAAGCGCTATTATAGTTAATGTATCTATAGTTAATGTAT
>JBGFRY010000034.1:0-2781 GCA_041694845.1 Microcaldota archaeon | reverse complement strand
TCAATTAATGTGTTAAAAGAAGTTCGGAACTACTGCTTACACATTTGTGGTTTGGTTTATAAACGTTCCCTTTCATATGATTTATAACGTATTCTCCCAAGTTGATTTTATGGAGCATAATCCGGATTTTGAAAAAGCAAAAAAAACAGGTACAACTACAGTAGGACTTGTATGTACTGATGGAATAGTTCTTGCAAGTGATAGAAGAGCTACAATGGGTTATCTTATTGCAAGCAAGGACATTGACAAGATTTACCAGATAGATGATCACTTAGCCATGACAATTGCTGGAGGAGTAGGAGATGCACAGGTGCTTGTAAGATGGATGACTGCAGAGATAAAGTTATACAAGATGAAGCATGAAAAGAGAATCACTCCAGAAGCAGCAGCAACATTGCTTGCGAATATCCTAAGTCAGTATAAATTCTTCCCATTCTTTGTTCAACTATTGATTGGAGGACTTGATGACAGGCCACGAATCTTCTCTGTTGATATGTTAGGTGGTGTAACAGAAGAAAAATTTACTTCAAGTGGTTCAGGTTCACCAATAGCATTAGGGGTACTTGAAGAGTTATATAATGAAGATGATAACGTTGATAGCTCAGCACGTGTTGCAGCGAAGGCAGTCTACGCGGCTATTAAAAGAGATGCAGCAAGTGGTGAGCGTGTTGATTTGGTAACAATAACAAAAAGTGGATTTAAGAGATTTCCAAAAGAAGATGTTAAACGAGTATTAGAGCAAAAAGAGTGAGTTAGTACTTTTCAGTTTTTCGTTTTTTTCTTTATTTTTTTATTTAGGTTTTTGCAATTATAAGTTTCATACTTAAAATAACTAACAACGGTGGTTTTTTGCACTATAAAGAGATAGAAAAAACAGTAAAGGAGATTATGCCTAATGAATGCGGAGTAACAAAAATTGAGCCAGAAGGACTTGCAGCAGTTATTTACATAAGAAAAATAAAAGAATTTTATACAAGTGAACATTTAATAAAAAATCTTGCAACTGCACTTAAAAAAAGGGTACTTGTACGTGTTGATGCTTCAGAATTAATGGATATTGAAAAAGCAAAAAAGTTTATAGAAGAGATCGTTCCAAAAGAAGCTGAAATAAAATCTATACTTTTTAGTCCAGAATTTTCAGAAGTCCACATAGAATCTCTTAAGCCTGGCCTTGTTATAGGGAAAGGTGGTTCTGTATTAAAACAAATTATGCTTACTACTGGTTGGGCGCCTCTTGCAGTACGGGCACCTACAATGCCTTCAGTAACAATAGATGGAGTACGTAGATCGCTTATTGCTGAAGCTGCAGAAAGAAAGAAATTTCTAATTAATTTGGGAAAGGAGATATGTCAACCAGTTCCAAGTAGCAATTGGATAAGAGCTGTATGTTTAGGTGGATTCAAAGAAGTAGGAAGATCCTGCATGCTACTTCAAACAGCTCATTCAAAAGTCCTCATAGACGTAGGAGTAAACGCAGCTACAGGAAATCCAACTGAAGCATATCCGCTTCTTAATATGCTTGGATTTCCAATAGAAGAAATAGATGCTGTTGTGATCACGCATGGACATATTGATCACATGGGCTTCTTACCTTATCTCTTTGCTTATGGGTATACTGGGCCTGTTTATTGCACAGCACCAACAAGAGATATCATGGTTTTGCTTCAGCAGGATTACATAAACCTTGCTAAGCGCTCTTTTGGTGTTGATCCCCCATACAGTAAGAAAGACATACAAAAAGAACTTCGCCATATAATATCAGTGGGCTATGGTGAGGTAGTTGATATAACGCCAGAAATGAAAATAACGTTATACAACGCAGGCCATATCATAGGAAGCGCGCTAGTACATCTTCATGTTGGGGAAGGTGCACATAATTTAGTTATAACTGGAGATCTAAAGTTTGGATTCACTAGATTATTCAACCCTGCGCATCTTGTTTTTCCACGTATCGAGACACTGTTTATAGAAAGTACTTATGGTGGCAGAGAGGATATAATGCCAAACAGAATAGATATAGAAAAGCGCCTTACTGACGTAATCAAAGAAACAGTTCAAAAAAGAGGGAGAGTCCTTATTCCTGTATTCGCTGTTGGAAGAGCGCAAGAGGTTTTACTAGTACTCGAAGAATTTTATAGGAGAAATCCTGATTTTAATGTACCATTATACATCGATGGGATGGTACTTGAGGCATCTGCAATCCATACTGCGTATCCAGAGTTCTTGCGCGAGCATGTCCAAAGGCGCATACTATCAAACCAAAGCCCGTTTGAATGCCCAATGATAAAAGTTGCAAAAGGAGTCGATAGAGATAGTATAGCTAGTGGTGAACCAGCAGTAATACTCGCACCTTCTGGTATGCTAAATGGCGGTCCTTCGTATGAATATCTCAAGCTAATGGTAGATGATGAGAAAAACTCGCTTATTTTTGTTGGATATCAGTCTGCACTTTCTTTGGGAAACAAGATACAACGTGGAGAAAAGGAAGTTCCAATAGTTGGGGATAATGGAAAAATAAAAACGCTAAAAATAATGATGCGCGTTGAAACTGTAGAAGGCTTTTCAGGCCATTGCGACCGATCCCAATTGTTAGCATATTTAAGAAATCTTAGACCAACACCAGAACGCATAATAACAATGCATGGTGATTGGGGAAAAGCAGAGGACTTTGCAAGAGTTGCAGCATCTTTCCTGCACAAAGAAGCAATGGCACTTGCTAATTTAGAGGCATTTAGACTAAAGTGAACTACCTACTGACAAGTCAAAGGGGGCTTTGCGCCA
>JBGFRY010000011.1:0-2823 GCA_041694845.1 Microcaldota archaeon | reverse complement strand
AAGGCAAAAAAGTGCTTAAGATTCTAAAAGAAAATGAAGGAAGAATGATCCAAAAAGAGCTGCGCAACATATTCAATTTTTCAGAAACAAAAATGTCGCTTGTGATAACAAAGCTAGAATCTTTAGGTCTTGTTAAAAGAATTAAGAAAGGAAGAGAGAATATACTAAAACTTATAGAAAAAATATAGGATAGATGATTATTTTATTTAATACTAGCAGAAGACCATTGGATTTCTATATAGGTAGTTCACTTTCTCTGTTTTTCATACATCTCTATTATTTCTTCTGCTGTAGTAACCTCGTTTACCCCTTTATCATTCCGCAATTTTACCATTCTTGGAAATCGTAGAGCGTATCCTCTCCCTTCTTTTAAACCACATGTATGCGTTGGTGACATTGTTATTTCGTCAAATGCAACTTCAACAACGTACTTTGGCTGTACCCAAAAATCAGGGTTTTGCATATCATTAAAATCTAAATTATGTGGAGCTGATTTTATTTTTATTTTTTCAAGTATTTCATGCAGTTTTTCAATCTCCTCTTCACTAAAACCAGAGCCTATTTTTCCAACTGTTTCAAATTTTGCTTTGTCTTCGTTGTAAACTGCAACAAGCAAACCTCCAAATTTGAACTCAGCACGTGCACCTTTTCCAAGATAATATCCTACAATTACTCCATCAATAGTGTCAACTGCCTCTCCATAAGATTTTTTCAGTTTTATCCACGCGAACTTTCTTTTTCCTGCAGTATAAGGTGCTTTAAGATCTTTTGCCATTATCCCCTCCACTCCTTTTTTTATTGAATTAGAAAATATTTTTTCAAGTTCTTTTGGTTTTTTTATTATGCGCATCTCACTTAGCTTAAGCAGATTGCTTGGAAAGATCTTTTCAAGTTCTTTTCTTCTTTTTTCATACGTTTCTTGCGTAAAATCTTTTCCATCTACATACAACAAATCAAAACAGAATACGTTTAACGGCAATTCTTTGCTTGCTTCAGATATTCCATGTTTTCTTCTTCGTTGCATTGTCTGTTGAAATGAGTAGTATTTTTTTTCTCGTTCGTTATATGCAAGTGCTTCACCCTCAAAAATAATCTCTTTTTGTTTTAGTTTTTTTATTGCCGCAATGATTTCAGGAAACATATGCGTCATTTTTTCAAGTTTCCGTGAGTAAAGTTCAATCCTATCTCCTTTTTTATGACATTGCAAACGAAAACCATCAAATTTTAGTTCTATTGCGCAACTATCCTCACCGATTTTTTCTATGATTTCATCTGGTGTGGAAAGTCTCTCTGCAAGTGCAGGCATTAATGGCTTAAATGGTTGTACACTAAATTGTTTTATTTTTTCAGGTGATTCGAAGAACATCCTTGCAACATAACCCATATCTGCGCATACATTGTAAGCACGCTCTAACTGCTTGCGAAGTGATTTATCCCCTACATGACAAACAGAAAGTGCATCTAAAATTGTCGGATCTCCAACACCAAGACGAAGCTCTCCAGTTACAAATCGTATAATAAATCTTGCACTAAGCGAATCAGCGTTATTTAATAACTCTGTTAAATATTTTATTTTAAGTTCCTGAGAACCAGCACCACTTATTTTTGCAATCTTTACAAACGCGTTATATACGTATGTAACATCCATATCTCTAGAAAGAAGTGATTGTTGTTTTTTCTTTTTCAAAAGTTGTTCAGCTGTCAATCCTAAATCTCCTGTTTTTTTATAATGTGCATCAACTTGTTTTTCAGAATATCCTGCTGCTGCAGCGATAGCACGTATTGCAAATTGCTCACCAAGACCAAGATTTATTCCTTCATATGGAGGTGCAGGAATTCCTTGAGTGAGATAAACAAATTTGTCTATTTCCTTTGCAGTAGTTTTTCTAAATAATTCTGCTAAGATATCTGTCATTTCCAAGCGGCCAGAGCATTTTTCTATTTCTGCAAAGACATTTGCAACGTCTGAAAAGAGAGGCATGGCATTATTAATCAATACAAGATTTAAAAACGCATTTGCCGATATGTTATCATGAATATATTATTTAAGAAGAACAGTATTAAACTTTCACGCATCTTATCTGTTGTAGACAAGTTTGTAATCAAATTTGTGAAATTATTAAACAAAGCAGGAATTCGGTATGTAATAGTTTCAGGTTATCCAGCGCTTTTATTTGGACGCGAAAGGATAACAGAAGATATTGATGTTCTATTTGACAAGAAAAATATTGAAAAAATTAAAATGTTTTACAAATTAATTGGAAAAAAATATTGGGTACTCAATGCCAAGAGTCTTGATACTTGGCTGCATCTTTTAAATGAGAACTCTGCGATTAGAATTGCAAAGAGAGATACGATCTCGCCAAACATAGAGTTCAAACCAACGAAAAATGAGTTTGATAAGTTTTCGCTTTCAAACGCTACTGTTGTAATAATAAACAAAGTACATACATTGCGAATTTCGCCATTCGAACTACAAATTCCTTACAAATTACATCTTGGTTCAAAAAAAGATTTTGAAGATGCTCGTTTCCTATATAATCTGTTTGGAGATAAAATAAACAAAACAAAATTTTCATATTTTTGTGAGCAACTTAGAGTTGTTAAGAAAACTAAGTATCTAAGGGAAATTAATGGTTAATTTAAAAAAGCTTCAAGAAGAGCGGGAAAAGGATATAGTAGATTCATTAAAGATTATTGACATAATGACAGATTGGATAAAATCAAAGCCCAACTCAATATGGTCAGCGAAGCAAGCCGTGCTTTTCAAATCAGTTTATTCCTCTATAAACTCCAATTGGCGACTTTCTGTTAATAAAAAAA
>JBGFRY010000040.1:0-2964 GCA_041694845.1 Microcaldota archaeon | reverse complement strand
CGATCTGTATGAACGATACGTTCATATCTCGCCATATTTTTGTTAAGTATGACAATGGATATATATTATAGAGGTGAAAAATATGGCGAAAACCTATATTGATACGGTTAAATACATAATTCATTCGAGTGTGAATATAGGCGGGCTTGTGGAAAAACCAGATGTTGTTGGTGCAGTATTTGGCCAGACAGAGGGATTACTTGGAGATGATCTCGATTTAAGAGAGCTGCAAAAGAATGGTAGGATAGGGCGTATCGAAGTAGAGCTAGCTACAAAAGAGGGGAGAACAACAGGAACTATAAAAATACCAAGCTCGCTTGACATGGTTGAGACATGCATTGTTGCAGCAGCACTTGAGGTTGTTGACAGAGTTGGACCTTGTGATGCGTTATTCAGGGTAGCGAAGGTTGAGGATACAAGAAATCTAAAAAGAAAAGTTTTGGTAGATCGAGCAAAAGGGCTGTTAAAAACTCTTTTAAATACAGAAATACCAGAGAGCAAAGAAATCTCTGATATGGTACGCCAAGATGTAAAAACTGCTGAAATCACAGAATATGGTAGTGAAGGGTTACCTGCAGGACCGCACATAGAAAAATTTGATGAAATAATAGTGGTAGAAGGAAGAGCAGATGTTATCAATCTTCTCAAAAATGACATACCAAATGTTATTGCTATAGAAGGCGCAAAGGTACCGCAGACTGTTGTAAAATTATCAAAAGAAAAGGAATTATCAGTCTTTCTGGATGGAGATAGAGGTGGTGATATAATACTAAATGAATTGGTTCAAGGTGGTGTAGAAATAGATTATATTGCAAGAGCACCTCCAGGAAAGGAAGTTGAAGAACTGACAAGAAAAGAATTGATAAAATGTATCAGAGGCCGTATCCCATTTGAACAAGGAGGGAACAGTAGTAGCAAGCAGGGACGATATAGTAGCGAGTACCAGGAAACAAGAATAATCGAGAGCGAAATGAAAAGAAAGCAACATCTTAGTAGAAAAGTAGATGAAAACACAGTTGCTCGACCTTTTATCCCAACTGAGTTCAAAGAACAGCATGAAGAAATAGTTAAAGACATTCAACAGTTAAAACAAACTACAATAACTCCAATAACAGAGGAACAAGTAATAGCACCTCCAAAGAGAGATAAAGAAAGTCTTGCAAAAGAATTGAATGAATTAAATAACACGCTAAAGGCTAGATTCTACAATGCGAATTATGAGCGAATTAAAGAGGTACAGGTAAGGGATGTTATAAAAGCACTTGATGAAATGCAAAATGTTGAGGCCATTATATTCGACGGCATCATAACACAGAGATTAGTTGATTTGGCAGCAAGCAAGAATGTTAAACTATTGATGGGCGTCAAAATAGGAAATGTAAGCAAGACACCAGAAGGGATTGAGATTGTCACAAAAACAAAATGAAGCAATAACGAAAGCAAGGATTTATATCGAAACATATGGTTGTACGCTTAATCAAGCTGATAGTGACTTAATAAAAGGTTTAATCAAAGCAAATGGTTTTGCAATATCTGATAAGGAAGACAAAGCAGATGTCATAGTTGTCAACACATGTACCGTAAAAGGAGCAACTGAAAATAAAATTGTTGAGCGCTTAAAAAGGTTTACCAGAAACAGAAAACCATTGGTTGTCGCTGGATGCTTGAGCATAAATGAAAAATTAATAAGATGTATCGCACCTTATGCAGTAATTGTTGGAACATCGTCTATCGCGCATATCATAGAAGCATTAAAAGATGCACTTGCTGGAAAAGTTATCATATACAAAAGTCGTGAGGACAAGGAACAGATTGTAAGGTCTGTTTCAACACCAATAATGCGCATCCCAATATGTGAAGGATGTGTAAGTAATTGTCATTTCTGCCAGACAAAACTTGCACGACCTTTTCTTTTTAGCTATGCGCCAAAAACAATAATGCGCTTGATTGAAGATGCAGTTGAAAAAAGCGCAAAAGAAATTCAATTAACAGCAATGGACAGTGGTGTGTATGGGCTGGATAAAGGAACGAATTTGATAGCGCTTTTGCAGGCAGTTTGCGAGATTGAAGGAAATTTTAGCATAAGGCTTGGAATGATTAACCCACAGCATGCAAAGAAAATGATGAAAGACTTGGTTAAGGTAATTAAAGACAAAAGATTCTACAAATTTATGCATATACCTGTTCAGACAGGAAGCGAAAAAGTATGTAAAGATATGGCAAGACAGCACACAGTAAATGATTTCATTGAGGTAGTATTATATTTAAGAAAAAAAATTCCAGATATAACAATTGCAACTGACATAATTGTTGGATATCCAACTGAAACTGAAAAAGATTTTCAAATGAGTATAGAATTAATAGAAAACATAAAACCAGATATTGTAAATCTCTCAAAATTTAGCCCACGGCCAGGAACTGCTGCGAAACTGCTTAAACAATTACCTACAAATATAATTGCAAAAAGAAGCAGGGAACTAACAACTATAATAAAAAGAATCACAAGAGAAAAGAATATGAACTACGTTGGAAAAAAATGCAAAGTATTAATTACTGAAAAACAAAAAGATTTTACTGGAAGAAGTATAAACTACAAACAAATCGTTGTCAAAGGATTTACAGGAAAACTTGGCGATTTTGTCAATGTAAATATAGAAAATGCCAACCATGGTGCTTTGTTTGGAAGGTGCTGCTAGGTATTTCAAATTAGAAAATTTCTATTAATGCTATTTTTATAATAATACTAGCAGAAGACCATTGGACGCTATTATTATTACTGAACAATCGCATTTTTAATTTCTAGTCGTAAATACATTATGAACTCCTATGCATCTACGACGGAAATTAATAAACAGATTTTTTTCTTTTTTTAGTTTTTTTAAAGTATCTTTTCAAACTCTGATTTCGAAAAAATCAGAAGAGGAATTTGTTAGTTTATGCTGCGAGCGAGTTTGCGATAGATGA
>JBGFRY010000038.1:0-2978 GCA_041694845.1 Microcaldota archaeon | reverse complement strand
AAACTGCCTTTAGGACAAAATCTGCATTACTCGTAGAACAGGAAAAAGAAGTAGTGCTTGACACATTCTTCAAGCAATTTAGCAGCGATATAGAGGTTTACAAAGTGTTGGTGAAATCAGTCGAAACGTTATAATCTCAAACTCATCTATCGCAAACTCGAGTTTGAAAATATACCTTTAAAAAAACTAAAAAAAAAAGAAAAAAATTTGTTTAAAAATGCGATTGTTTAGTTAATATACATTTTGTTAAACTAGTTTAACAAATCACGCATCTATTCCAAACCTTTCAACCACTCTCTCTGCGTATTTTCTCTTTTTCTGATGCTCTTCTAAAAATTTGGTTAGTTTATTAATTAAAATTTGCTTTAATTCTCCAGTAAGTAACTTACCACTTTTGTAATCTTCTTCTATTTCTTTCAATTTTTTGTCATCTGGCTCAAGTCCATATTTAAGCATCTGAAATGAAACATCAACACTTGGGTCCCCACCTTTTTGTCGATGCTCTTCAACTGTTGGTTGCCCACCCGAAAATGCATATTTTTTGATTTTTCTCGCTGCTTCTTCTGGCGTGTCTGTTAATGCGATATATGAAAATGAGTCAGATGAAGACATTTTCGCACCACTTAACCCAGGCATGAATTTATGGTATGTTGAGCTCAATTGCATAAATTTATACTCTTTAATACGTTGTGAAACATCACGTGCTAAACGTAGATGTGGATCCTGATCTGTGCCAACAGGCACGACAACAGGTAGCGGCTTACCTTCAAACTCAGGAAGTTGTGGTTGAAGCATATCTGCTGCCTGCAAAAGAGCAGAAACCATTTTTCCAGGAGAAAGAGAGCCATAGATCGCTTCAAATTCATTAAAAGTTAGATGTCGTGCAAGAAGAGCAGCCAAGGTATAATATGCATTTGCTTTTTTTCCGTCTTTAGAACGTTCTGATTGAAAATAAAAATCACAATTTTTTGGTTTTAGACCTAATGCAATATAATTAATCAAATATTCATTAAGTGCAGTTTCACGCAACTCTCTAAGGTTTTGGTTTCTTGAATTATATGCTTCAATATCTGCCACAGCAAGATATATTTTTGCTCCAAGTGATTGGTAAAAAATAATTTGGTCAGCCACTATCTTATGGCCAAAATGAAATTTTCCAGAAGGCATTAGACCAGTCATCATTACAAAAATTTTTTTTTGTTCAATAGCGCTGACTATCTGTTTTAAATCCCTATGCGCAAATATAATTCCTCTCCTAAATAATTCCATTTGCCTAAATTGCTTTGGTAGCTGGCGTATTGGTTGCAGACCAAACTCACATATAAGTTTGTCATAATCTATCTCTCCTTTTACTTCCCAAGGTGTAACCGTAAATTTTTCCATACTACCAACCATACCTTCATTAAATATCTATTTTCTCTCCTACTTTTGGTGCAACAGCATCAAAACCAAAATCCTCGCGTAGTTCTTGTTCGAATTTTTTTCCTGTATCTGTGTGAACCACAACTATCTTTTCAGGATTTGCCCATTTTATGAAATTCAAAATATCAGATCGTGATGCATGTGCCGAAAAATCAAGATATTCAACAGGAAGGCTTACTTCCAAATCCCTTCCATTAATTGTTACATAGTTTTTGTTCAATAGTTTCCAACCATTTGTTCCGTCAACATTAAAACCAGTAAATATTATCTTTGAACGTGCGTTGATATTTAGGAGATAATTAAGTGCTTGGCCACCCTGCATCATTCCTGCACTTGAAATAATAACAGATGGTATTTGCGTTGCATAACGTCTCTCTCGTGGTGTTTCAACCATATGAACGGTGTTTACATCCTTTCTAAATCTATTAACATCTTTGATATATTTTTGGTGTTTTAGATACGTTGCAGTCACTATCTTGCCCATTCCATCAACAAAAACCGGTACCGTTTTATTATGCGCACGGACAATCCCAATTAACTCTTGTGTTCTACCAACTGAAAATGCAGGTAACAATACCGCGCCGCCTTCAGCTATAATTTCATCTATTTCATCAGCTAATTTTCTTTCCAAGAGTTGTCTTTCAGGATGTTCTCTTAGTCCATATGTTGAATCAATAATAACGACATCTACATCTTCTACTGGTTTTGCGCCTTTGTGCATCTTTGTTTCCTCCATTTTAAAATCTCCAGTATAGACAATTTTTCGGTTATTATATTCTAACTCAATCATTGAAGAACCACTTATATGTCCTGCATCAAGAAAGCGGAAACTACTACTTCCAATCTCTATTGAAACCCCATATGATAGAGGCACTAAGTGTCTAAGTGCCTGGTAGCAGTGCATTGTGTTGTATGGCAACTGATCTCCAGAGATTTTTAATGAATCCATCCAAAGAATCTTAGCAATATCTCTTGTTGGCGGCGTGGCAAACCATTTCGTCTTACTTCCCACATATAAATTTGGTAGAAAACCAGAGTGATCCAAATGCGCGTGGGTGATAAGCGCCACATCAACAGCAGGGCTTTCTATCGGAAACTTTGGTTTTCCATCCAAATCAAAAACCTTTATTCCATGATCTAGTAAAATACGTTTGTCAGTTTCAAGTAGAAATGAACTTCTTCCAACTTCCTGCCCTGCGCCGAAACAATGCAAAGTAGTCATGTGAAAACCAAGTTATTGATTGGTGTAGTACTTCCGAAAGTAAATAAAAACTGATGCTTTTTCTTACTGGTCTTGTGTCTCGCGTCCTGAGTCTTACCTTGAACGCAAGATCGAAGTTACCATAATTTAACTCATTTTTCAGAATTAAAAATTTTCTGAACTAATCACATTGCAATTTTAATAGGCAAAACAACAAGATTATTTCTAAAGAAATCAATTAATGTGTTAAAAGAAGTTCGGAACTACTGCTTACACATTTGTGGTTTGGTTTATAAACGTTCCCTTTCATATGATTTATAACGTATTCTCCCAAGTTGATTTTATGGAGCATAAT
>JBGFRY010000063.1:0-13702 GCA_041694845.1 Microcaldota archaeon | reverse complement strand
CAGATTACGCCATGACCCCATTAGTCACACTATAAACTCAATTCACAGTACGATAAACATTTACTAGTACTTCCGAAAGTAAATAAAAAATGATGCTTTTTCTAACGAGTCTTGTGTCTCGCGTCCTGAGTCTTGCCTTGAACGCAAGATCGAAGTTACCATAATTTAACTCATTTTTCAGAATTAAAAATTTTCTGAGCTAATCACATTGCAATTTTGATAGGCAAAGCAACAAGATTATTTCTAAAGAAATCAATTAATGTGTTAAAAGAAGTTCGGAACTACTGATTTACTTAACGTTACAGAAGTTTTTAAAGACAGTACGTGAAATAATTGAAATAGAAAAAATAAGGTGTTTTTTATGGTTGAACTAAAAAAAATTAATGATGCAACATGGCTAATTGAAAAGCATGACTTCATGAAAGTGCCTGCTTATATCTATGCAACAGAGCGATTGATAAACAAAATCAAGGAAGATCGAACGCTTCAGCAGTTGAAAAATGTTGCAGGACTTCAAGGTGTGATAAAACATGCAATGGTAATGCCTGATGGCCATGAAGGTTATGGTTTTCCTATTGGTGGTGTTGCTGCATTTGATGCTGAAACAGGATTGGTGAGTCCTGGAGGAGTTGGATACGATATAAATTGCCTTTTGCCAAATACTCGAATATTATCCTCTTTTGGTTATTCGAAACCAATAGAATCGTTTAGAGACAATTTTTCTTTCTTGGTACAAACAAACGGTACTGTGCTAATGCAGGGAAACGTTCTGCTAGATGTTGCTGGAAAGAACGACGTTGCAACTAACTTTATGTATAAAATGCATTCAGGAAAAATCTATTCAATAACAACATTTGCTGGTACTGTTTCAATGACAGAGGACCACTCGCTAATAACTGCATCTGGAAAAAGATTACCATCTCAATTAAATGAAGGTAATGAAACATTGGTTTATCCTTTTAATGGAATTGATTATTCCTTCTTTAACGAGAAAGAAAACGAACTGGCACTTTATTCTAAACTTTTAGGTTATTTATTTGGTAACGGCACTCTTTATTCATCAAATAACAAATTATGTGTCATTCTCTATGGAAAGCGAAGTGATCTGGAAATGGCAAAGAAAGATATATCCCAGTTAGGTTATAATTCTCATCTATTGGAAAGAACACGTAATCATTGCATAAACAATAAACAATTTACTTCTACGACTGCTGAATTACATATATGCTCCCAAGATTTTGCAAAAAAACTAATTGAACTAGGGGCGCAATTAGGAAATAAAACTAGCGTACCATCTAGAGTACCAGAATGGATAAAAAAAGCACCACTTTGGATTAAACGCCTTTTCCTAGCTGGCTATTTTGGGGCTGAAATGTCTTCTCCAAATACTTCTTCAAAGACAGGTTTTTATCTTCCGGTAATAAGCATAAACAAAATCATGGCTATGGAAACAAATTGTAGAGAATTTTTATTAGATTTAACAGAAATGCTGTCTGAATTCGGTGTGCAAGTTTATAAAATTGCATTCGTGAAGAGGGCGAGGAAGAAAATAAGATTAAGACTAGAAATTGATGGCAAAGAAGAGAACTTAGAAAAATTGTATGGAAAAATTGGTTTTGAATATAATAAAGAGAAGATGATTGCCGGCTTATCCGCAGTTCTTTATATAAGAATAAAAAGAAAATATAGAGAAGAAAGAGAAAAAATTAGCGTTAGAGTTAAAGAATATAAGCAAAGGGGCTTTACGCTCAAAGAATTACAGCAAAGGTTCGTTTCGAAATGGGCAAATGAACGTTTTATAGAAAGAGCATATTACGAAGACCGTGATGTACGCGTACCAATCCCAATTCCAAGTTTTAAAGAATTTCTGAAAAAACAGCTTGAAGTTTATACTGCTTTCGGCGCGCTCATAAGCGAAATAGTTGAAATAAAAAAAGAGCAATACAATGGTGAAGTATATGATTTTACAGTTAGTGAAGCCCATAAATTTGTCGCTGAAGGAAATGTTGTTTCAAACTGCGGTGTCCGTATGCTCACAACAGGACTAGATGAAAAAACTGTTCGTCCAAAAATTCGTGAGCTTTGCGATGCACTTTTCAAAAATGTTCCAAGCGGAGTTGGAAGTGAAGGAAAAATAAAAATTTCGCACGAAGAACTCGATCGCGCAGTAGTAGAAGGAGTTGACTGGGCTTTGGAAAAAGAGTATGGGAGAAAAGAAGACAAGGAAAGATGTGAGGAATACGGTAGAATTGATGGTGCAAATCCAAAATCAGTTACTCCAACTGCAAAAGCTCGAGGGAAATCGCAATTCGGAACACTTGGAGCAGGAAACCATTTCTTGGAGATCCAACTTGTTGAAAAAATATTTAATCCTGAAGCAGCAAAAGCATTCGGGCTTCATGAAGGAATGATTACTGTTATGATTCACTGCGGCTCTAGAGGTTATGGTCATCAGATTTGTACTGATAATATTAATCCATTGCTTGAGCTTGCAAGGAGAATGAATCTTTGGTTGCCTGATAAAGAGCTTGTATATGCGCCACTAAAAACTCCACAAGCACAAAATTATCTAGATGGAATGTGTTGTGCTGTTAATTACGCATTTATAAATCGACATATAATTGCGCATTGGACGCGCGAAACATTTGATCAGGTATTTGGAAAAGGAACGAGCAATAGTATGCATTTAGTTTATGATGTTGCGCATAATATCGCAAAGTTTGAATATCATAACGTTGATGGACAAAAACGCAAACTTATTGTACATAGAAAAGGTGCAACACGTGCCTTCCCAGCAGGCCGTGAAGAGCTTCCACAACTCTACCGCTCAATTGGCCAGCCAGTGATTATTCCAGGATCGATGGGTACTGCAAGTTACGTACTAGTTGGAAATCAAAAAGGGTTAGAAGTTTCTTGGGGAACAACGTGTTTTGCAGAAGGAACAAAAATAATAACAGATCATGGTGTGTTTCCGATTAAGTATGTATACGAGAGTGTTAAAAACGGAGTTGAGTACAAGGTTCTATCTGTTGATGAAGATTCTTTTAAGGCTGAGTGGAGAAAAATAAAAGCAGTTATGAAAAGAAGTGCAGCGATCATTCGGATTTCTACATCTCAAAAAAATAGAAAAAAGGCTGATAACACATTGGATCTTACTCCTGATCACAAAATGGTTATTTTAGACGGCTTAAAATTAAAAGGCAAAGAAATAGCGAAAATAGTAGAAGAAAACGAGATGGTATGTGTTGTAGGTAGGATACCTCAATGCAAGCAATTAGAACAGAAAAATCTTCTCTCGTTGGACGAAGAGTCAGTATTTAATTACCTTGCAGAAGTTGTAGATAGTAATGGGTGTTTCAATGAAAAAAAGCAGAGTATCAATATTTTCTCTGGAAAGAATGATGTTACTGAAGGTATTGTGATTGCATGTTTAAGGCTTGGGATAGTGCCAGATATCTCTAGAAACAGAGAAAATTGTTTAGACATACATATAACAGAACGAGTGGCTGACATTTTAAGTAGAACTAAGAGAGTAAAGGGAAAGATGTGTCCTCTCAAATACAATAAGAAAGCACAAGAAAAGATAAGAAAGATTCTAGCATCTGATCTTCTGATGCATAAGGTGAAAAAAGTATGTGATCTTGGTAAACAGGATGTTTATAACCTAACTGTAGAAAAAAATCATAATTATATTGTGTTAAGTTCTCATTATACTCCGCTGTTAGTTAAGAACTGTCACGGAGCTGGTCGTGTAATGAGCAGAGGTGAGGCAATAGGCAGATACAATGGAAAAACACTAGCACAAGAACTCTGGAACAAGAACCAAATCTATGTGCGAGCCACAGAACCAAAGGTAATATCAGAAGAGGCACCTGGCGCATACAAGAACATTGATGATGTTGTTGATGCAGTAGTAAAGGCAGGTATCTCAGATATTGTTGCTAGATTAAGACCAATAGGGGTTGTAAAAGGTTAGCACAATGAAAAGACTACTAGAAACCAAATCACTTACAACACGCGATTTATTGCTATTGATTCTAGGATTTGCTTCTGGTATACTAGTTTATTCTGTTGTTTCAACAGTGTTTTTTACACCAATTATTACACCAATTTTTTCACCTGATAATAGCTACGAAATAATTAGTGCGATAAACAATGCAAAGGAATCAATTGATATAGAGGTTTATGTTTTTGCATCTGAAGAAATTCTAGATGCATTAAAAAAAGCACATGAGCGAGGAATAAAAATAAGGGTGATAATTGAAAAACGCGTTATATCTGGAAATAATGCAGAAATTTTTAATGCGTTAAACGCGGCAGGAATTGATGTAAGATGGGCATCTAATAAATTTGCACTAACACATTCAAAGTTTGTAATTATTGATGGAAAAAAAGTAATTGTTGGTTCGCATAACTTCAGTAATCATGCATTCTATCTAAATCGCGAGGCATCACTGCTAATAGAGAAAAGCGTAGCAGTGGAAGAATTTAAAAAAATCTTTGAAGAGGATTGGAAGATCGCAAGTTAATATAGATTACTTACTAGCACATATTTTCCATAGAGTCGATTAAATATCTTATACTTCCCTCTTTCTATTCGTATCAAATTTCCGCTCTCAAGAAGTCTGAGTACGAGCCTAGTTACTGTTCCCAATGGTTTTTTCATTTTCCTGGAAATCGCTGATACATGCATAGCATTTGCCTTATCATAAGCAATGATTTTCAAAATTTCTCGCTCAGTTAATGAAGTTTGTTCATATAAACTGTCAAAAACCTCTCTACTCAACTCTTTTATTATTGCATTACTGTTTGCAAGATAGTGCCCTTTTGTTATTTGTTTTTCTTTCTCTTTTATTTTATCAAATAGAACCCTACATACAGTAAGAAGAATTGCAGGGTAACCCTCGCAATCTTCAATAATACTCTTTATACATTCCTCACCAATTGTTATTTTTGTATCTTTCAAAAGTTTTTCGATTAATTCACGGGATTCATGCTCGGTCAAACCAATAAGTTTTATTATACGAAATGCTTCTTTTGTTTCTTTTACATCTATTGTAGCAACTGGCGAAGATGCAGAAAGCACAAAAAGGCAGGGAATTTTTTGTTTTTCAAATATTTCACAGATTTTAATCAACACCTCAAAAAAATTCAGTCGATCTGCACTGTTTTCAATATTGTCAATAAAGAATGCAATACCATTTACATTTTCCTTTATCTTACTGCATACATTTTTAATATATTTTAAAAATTCCTCTGTTGCATTTTCTTTAAAATTGCGGTTTTTTATTTCTTCTCTGTAAGTAGGAATAACTCTCTCAAATCGTAGTGGGATAATTTTCTGAGAAAGCATATTCTTTAGATTATCATACATTTCTTCAAGCAATCTTTTCAAAATATATTGTGATTTTTCTTTTCTCTGCACATGCAAGTATACTGAAAGGCATCGACTTCTAGCAGCAATTTTCTCTGCTCTTTGCAATAAAAAAGTTTTTCCAATGCCTCTTGCACCGGTTAATACCAGCAACGATGGTTTTCCATTTATTGCATTATCTATGGCTGCAGTTATTTCCCAGATCTCGTCTTTTCTTCCAATCATCTCAGAAACTTCTATTGATTCTTTTATGAAGGGGTTATTCTTCATCAAACCACCAACTACTGCAATTACCCAATAATAAACGACAAAATATGTCGTTTTTGTCGCTTTTATTACGATTATAAACCATAGTATTTATAAAGGACATTTTCGCGTTTTTATTAGGTTTTAGATATGAATCCCTGGAAGAAGATTATCTTGGCGGCAATCTTTCTTGCCTTACTTATTCCATTAGTAAGCGCCCAGGATGAAGCAAGTGAAAAAAGCGAGAGATCACGTATTGTTCAGGTTATTAAAGATAACACCACCAGTAATATTATTATCCACGCAGGAGTTATTGAGATAGAAGCACCTTCAAAAAAAGACATAAGCGAGTTAAGAAAGGAGTATGATGATTATCTCTCCATTGTTATCACCTCTCCAGAAGGTTTCACAGATTATGTATTAAGCAAGACTCTTGAAGATGCTTATAAAAAAATGATCAAATCGAATTACCATATCAACCTCACTACTATAAAAGATGTAAATATTAGTTTTTCATACGTTGGTATAGATGGATTATACCATCCTATTCCTGGTTGCGGGTTGGTGAAAGCATCAAATGTTAAGATAATTAGCGGCATAAAAGATCCATTAGATCCTGCAGCAGTAGCAGGGCCATTTTATTATGCAGAATGTAAAATACCAATAGACAACCCACAATTCAAAGGTACGTGTAAGAGTATTCTTGTTTCATATATAGCGCAAGCAGGTGAAAAAGAAGCATTGCCAGGTAGTACAACTGTTTGTGATCTGCAAACAAACCTTTCAACAGCATTTACAAGTGGAATTGCTACAATCTTCTCTCCAACGAATGAAAATTTCCCAATATGTTTCACCGGATTTTTGCTTATTGGATTGTTATTTGCTTCCATGTTTGCTTCTGGTAAAAGCCCGTTATCTCTCTTAGATTTAACAACCCCTCGATTGCCATCACCAAAGGGATTAGCAGCAGGTGGTCAGATACTTGGGCCATTTGGATATACAGAAATGAAAAAAACAACAAGTGCAAAAGTAGGTGCTGCACTTGCTGCATTAAAACCATACATAGGTAAAATTGGGGCAACAGGTTTACCTGTAGTTGCAGCAGCATCTATGTCATTAGGACAGAAATATGGATTTGGAAAAGAAGCAGTTGCTGCAATGGGAAAATTACAGGTTAGCAAAGGAGATATTAATATTGATAAATGGACTGCAGGGCAGCATGAGGCATTTAGCAAACTGCTAACAGGAGTTGAACAAAAGGCAAAGGTAGCTGGGGATAGAAGAGCGCAATTAGACATAGGTATTCTTCGAGATTGGTATCTTGGTAGAATACAATATCAAAGATTAGAAGTTATTACTTCTCATCCTGACATCGCTAAAAAAAGTGCTATTATAAACAAAACACAATCTGCTCTGCGAAGTGCTTTTGGTCGCTTCCAAATGCTTGGACCTTTTATGTTAGGAGGCCATGACTCTGTTATTCGTTCTATGCGTGTTATGGGTCGTTATACTAAAGGAATAACAGGTGAAGCATTGCGCATAGCAATTGGAAAAAATCAATTGAAAGAAATAGACGAGGCAGCAAAAAAATCAAAGGCAGCTAAAGCACTTGAAAACTGGATTAAGTATGCAACAGGTGCAAAGTTGGCAGTTGGTGGTTTTGCACCTGTTCTTGATCAGGCAGCACAACTCTACAAGAATCTTCGTAATGAAGCATACTATGATATGATGAGAGATATCCTTCAAAAGACCTATCAAAAATACGGCATGCAATTTGATGTATCATTAGAAGAGTTAACAAACTTAGCGCACGTAAAAGGAGTAGACATTCTAGCACGTTCTGGTTTTACTCACAGTGCACAACTTGCTGCAATCGAACAGGAATTGCGAGCAATCCTGTCAAAAGGTCATCTCACCCCACAGCAAAAATTAGAAGCAATGATGGAATTAGCACAGCGATATGGCGTTCAGCTTGACGCAGGTATAAGAAGCGCACTAAGGCATATTGGGGAAATTGATACAAAGAACGTAGATGACCACGTTAGATTAGTAATGCTCTATGATTACATGGCAAGTGAGCATAATATACAAAACACAGCAAAAGCAGCAGAGGAATTCGCAAGAAATCCAGACCGTTTCGTATTTGCAATGGGTCATGATGTTCTTCCACATGATCGTCTCTGGTCAGCATTCTTACTTCGTAATATGTTGTATAATTGGGAGAATAATCATAGTGGTGGTATTCAAGAAGGATTAGTGCAAAATCTTCTTCATTTCCAAAATCGTTTATATGGTGTTGACCAGGAGTCAGTACCGCATCTTATTAAACTACTCACTCCAGAAGGAAGAAAATTCTTTGTAGAAAGCTATGGTTTTGATCCAGTGCTAAATCCAAGCCAAGTTAGAATAGACCAGATGAAAGCACTTCTCTATGGTGAGGAATGGATGATAAGAGAGCACAAGATGAAAAAAGGCAGTTCTGATGTTCATGTCTTTCCTGGAGGAAAAGCCTGGTGGTGGGAAGAAAACAGAGAGCTTGGTCCAAGGCCAGAATGGTGGAAAGTAGACATGAAACGGCCTTGGGTGTTTGGAATGAAAGATAGCTGGGCTGATGTAACGCTTAAGAGATGGGTTGATTTCAGATTCTCCAAAAGCCATGTTCCATATTTTGATGCAGAGGTAGAGCGCGCACTCAATTCAAAATATGCAGATGTAAAGACATGGACACCAGATTTAATAAAAAATCGTACAAATGATGCAAAGAAAATGCTTCTTCTAAAGTTGTTACATGAAGATATAATGTCTTTTATGGGATCTGAATTTGGCCGTACTGCATATAGTACAACTAATAATGTAGTTAATGAAAAAGTAAAAAACATTGCAGCAGTATTAGCAGCATCAATGACAGACCGAGGGGTTTCAGAGTTCGATCACCAGCTTCAATTCCTCAAAAATTTTGATGTTAATAACAAAACTGATAGGAAAAAGCTTGCAGAGATTTTCCAAGCATATGGTAAGGAAATAGCAGAGTTTATTAGTCAACCAATCAACTACGATAGAATGGTGAATTCAAAATATGCATTTAAAATGACGTATGCAGGAGGAATGATCCCTGTTATTGCAGATATGAAAGGTCTTCCTGCAGCACCTTATGATCGTCCATTAGGTGGCTATGTTGCAATTAAAGACAACAGAGGTAAATACAGAAGATTTGATCCAGATCACACACGTATTTATTTTGAAGGGCATCCTGAGCTTGAGCGAGTTTTTAATATGGTTAGTGGAGAGAAGGATGCACGTGTATGGAAAGAGCATCAATTTGCTGAACTCGGCAATAGATCATTCCTTGAAGCAGCAAAAGACTGGGCAGGAAAAAATGATTATGAAAAGCAAAAAGTTTTCAATGCAGTTCTCTGGAGATTCGCTGGTACTACTGATGACTGGAAGAGCTTCTGGAAGGATTCTTCAATCACAATAAAACCAAAAAGAGATGTTGTTCCGTTTTCGCCACTATCATGGAGGATGATCTCAGATAGAGAGCTGCCTATAGTCGAAGGTATGCAGAAGTATCGTAATTTCATGCTTGATGTGGGTGATTTCTTCTCAAGAACATCATTGGCTGCAGCAGGACCTCTATTAACTACAACATATGACATTTCTCCATACTCAGAATACTATCGTGAGAACTCGATGCGGCTTACACAAAAAATAATGTCATTTGACAAGAAAGACTGGGATATGCTATTAGCAGATGTGGCATCACCAGTTGAGCGCGAGAGATTAAGAAAGCTTTATATGGATGTTGGCATGGCGCACTTTCCATACCATAACATATGGTCTTACGCTATCGATCGACATCCAGGCAGAGCAGACACCTCTTTTGGCGCACATCAAACCTGGGGTGGGTTTTTCCACTTTGGTCCTATTAACCAACTCCCAATGCGTGCTACCTATCGCGCTATTATGAGTAGAGGAGAATATCTCTCATTTGAGTTGCAGAACTGGCCAATGCGTATTGCAAGAAAACTATCACAGCCATTTGCACATGTTGTTCGCGGCATTCAGCAGGCAATACAGGGGTATCCATCACGATGGGATCAATCATTCAGTCCTCTTAAGCCATGGGACTATACACAACCAAGATTTCGTGAGTTGCTTTCTACATTGAATCCAGTTACTACATTCTATCACTCTTATTCACCAGAAAATACTAGTTTAAGAAAATTCTGGGATAAAACCTTTGGAAAGGTGTTTAATTACGAATCACAATATTTCAGGAATCCTGCAGTGCATGCTGATCTTGCTGGCAAAAGAATTGGTGATGGAATGAAGCAACAAATCGCTGATATAATGTATGTGCGATCAGAGAGCTTTGCAACTGCAAGAACTGGTTCTGTTAACCCAGGGGTAAGCAGATATGATCAGCGTTTAGTACTACAGATGGATGAGGCTGCAGCAGAGAGGCTTTATGCACGCGGTGGGATTAATTCAGGATTTTTCAAGCATGATGAATACGTTAGAGACTCTGCACTGAACTCAACAGTCAAAAGAAACATGGATTTCGTATCACTTGCAATTAGGCGTGAACACGAATTGCGAGGATTTGGTTTACTGCAGAATCCAATATATGGATGGTTTAACCCAGCACTTTTCTGGTGGCACATGCCACTCCTACCAAAATTTTCACTTAAGGAGCTTACATTCAATACCATACAACGTCAGCGCTTTGGTGGCGGAAGTGAGACAACAATAGACCAAAAAGTCAGTTCAGTAGCAGAGCGTACTTACCAAGCACTTATACGTGGCGTTACTCCATGGAATACTGCAGATCAGGTGTGGTGTCCAAAATGTCAAAGCTCAGGCCATCGTGGAGGGATATGTAGGAGATGCCATCATATGTTATATGCTGGCGTATAAATTAATCTGATTTAAATATAGAAATCAGAATCTTTATATAAACTCATCTATCGCAAACTTGCTAGCAGCATAAACTAATAAATTCCTCTCCTGGTTTCTTCGAAATAAGAGTTTGAAAATATACCTTTAGAAAACTAAAGAAGAAAAAAATCTGTTTATTAAGTTCATAATGTATTTACGACGAGAAATTAAAAATGCGATGGTTCAGTTCAGAGAAAAGTTGTTCTAGCAGATTGGATTTTTTTTAATGTAAATTGCATGGGGTTTAATACCAAAACTTTTTTCATTGCATACCAAACATTTATATTTGAGAAGCCTTATAAGTACTTATGTCGCAATTCCTCCCACCAACAAATTAGTGGGTTTCCTTGCGACGGTTATTATGAAAAAATTAGCTATATTACTTTCTTTAATTTTTATTTTCTTCATGTTTGGCTGCACCCAATTTATCAAACAATATGCAGAACAATATAAAAACGAGCTTAATGCATCTAGTCAAAAAGCGCTTTTTGACTACGATGCTTTAGAAGCATGTCCTGTTGGAAATTGTACGTGCTTTATATGCGATTCTAAAAAAAGTATTATTGAAGTAGTTATTGGAAAGCTCATAAACGGATCATGGCGCTCGCTGCAAGATGGGAACTGTAGTTTTGTGAAAGAATGCACTGCAGAAAAATTTGAGGAATTCTGGCAATCTGATTCTCAAGCAGTACGCATGTTTATGATTGGCCAAGGAAGCACATTCGTAGATTTTAATGATGCAAACCCTTATTGCAAAGACCGATTGAATCTTGCAGTTAAATGGCTTGTTGCAAAAGAACCAGCAGATCCAAAGCTTGCCTTTGAATATAATATACCTAAGAAAGAGCGTGCTCAGTGTTTTCTTAGTTATGATGTTATGCCAATGTATATTTTATACAGCAAAGGAAAGAGCATTAGTGCTGAACAGGCAGGAAAAATAGCAGAAGAACTAAAGGGCATCGGCCCAGTTATAATAACTACAGAGATAGATTTTAATTCAAGCGATCCTTCTACTCTCCAAAATATAACTGAGCAGATAATAAAAATAGATGAAGGCTGCAGAGATGGTGAGGATAGAAAATGCCTTATTGCACTTGCACCAAAAATTGGTGACTATGATGCAGTAAACAAGATTTTTGAAGATGAATGGGTGAAAGAGAAAGTTGATCTAATAGCATATGGAATTAACACAAGATACTCAAATACAACATGCAATCCAGCAGCCTTGTTTTTAGAAGCAGTAGAATTCTCCAAATTTACGTTGTATAATCATACAAAACCATCAATAGTTGCATACATGCTTCTTGAGCCAGGTGAAAACCTTGGTAAATCCTGCAAATGGACAGAGTCAGGCATTGCAAATGCGTATAAGTATTTCTTTGTCTATGCTGCTCCTGTATTTGTAAAATATGGAACTGTCGGAGTTGCGTTATATAGGTTTAATTCTAGCGAGGATCCGCTTAACTGTCCTAGCTGTAGAATAGGCGAAAATCAAGAATATTTTCAAAATTGGTTCTCATTCTGCCAAAAATACAAGATGGATGTTGAGAATTCTCCAAGAGGGGATATGTATGCAGTATTCTCAAATGCATCAGCAGGTTCATGTGGTTTTGCAACAAATATGCAATATCTTGCTAACATTCCGTTTGCGCAAAAAGATTTCACAATGGCAACAGTTCCGAAAATGGATCCAAAGGCAGACACTGCTTTTAGATGTGAATGGTGTGTTAACAATGAAACAGAGTGGCCAGATGATTTGGAAGTTGATAAGGCAGGAAAGCCACCAGAAGGCGCATGCACTAATTATACTGAATTAACATATTATGCAGACCTCTATGATTTGGATGAAATGTTTATGCGTGCAATTGCATGGCAGGAAACTGCATTTCATCATTGTGCTGTTTCTGAGGTAGGTATTGACCGTAAATGCAACCCAAAAGATCTAAGAAACAACCCAAATGACAAAGAAGAAGATGAAAATGGGGAAGAGTTTGTAAAACCATTTATAAGAGATTCAAGCAACGAATTCTGCAGTGAACTAATGGTAAGTGGGATCAAAGGTAAGACAGTACCAAGTGCTGGTAATAAATTTTGCGCATATGGTCTTATGCAAGTAATAATCTACCCAGGGGAGGTCTATAAAATTTATGAAGAAAAAAGAAAACCACTTATCACTCTTACTGGTTTTGAAGCAGGTGCAATCAGAGATTGTGTAGGAGATGTTAGTTATTATAACCCATTTAATTCGTCACAATCTGCATGTGTTGGTGCGTATGAGCTTAAAGAGCACAGAGATTATTATATAGACTATATAGTACGACCTAATGCTTGTGCGCTTGAGCTTTGCGATGCAAACAACAAGCCAGATGAAAACAAGGTGCGCATTGTAGCTATGTATCTTGCAGCGCATCGTTATTATGGAGATGTTGATTTTTCCAATTGGGCAGATGATTTTGTTATTATGAAACATGCAAAGCTAGAAGACTGCGATCCAACTGCTCCTATGGCCCATTGTATATGTGATGAAGAGGGTAACTGCAAACTAGCACAATGCGCAGGAATAAAGAATTTCATAGAATTTGTTAGATGTATTATAGAAGATAAAGCAATAACTGGCCCTGGAGAAAAAAAACCAATGGATTATGGATACAGGGTTCTTAGCAAATATCGCTCACTTATTGATGAATGTACACCACTAGAGAAAACTGGATGCCCACCAAATACTTATATTACTATTGCAGCTAAGAAAGGAGAAAAAACTCCAGAGTAAAGGCTTTGCGCCACGTATATCACTCTCGAAAAAATTCGCATTTCATGTTGTGACAAAAATACGCGTTAATCAACATGCAAATATTTTTGAAATTATTTACAACGATAGCAAGAACAATTTTATAACATTATTTTATTTTAGCGCAAAGCTGGAAAACGTAGTTATTATCTTAAAGAGTTATACAACAAACTACTGATGCTATGCTATCCAATAATTGATTATCTGATAGGGATTATATCTGCGTTTTCATTAGTATATCAACCAGACCTTTAATGAACTTAGAATCTCTGCTCAATTTATTGATTTCGTTATTCGCAGCCATTCTAGCATCTTCATAATTGGAATATGCGGTAACATATTGCAGCGCGTCAATA
>JBGFRY010000060.1:0-3225 GCA_041694845.1 Microcaldota archaeon | reverse complement strand
TATTATTAAATATCAATTTATTGCTCATGTCCCCCACCTAATTTATTATATTATAACAAATCTTTTAAAGCTATATGTTACTATTGTTTCAATACTGTGTTGAATAACTCCTAAAAAGCTTCAGAAATTAATTTAAATTGTCTTTTCTACTTTCATCTTGACGATTAGTATGACATCTGTAGATATGCCGCCAGTTAGAGCTGGAGTAGAAGGCGTGATTAGGAAAAAAGTACTTGTACTTTTCTTCATTATTTTATTACTGAACATTTTCAAACTCTGAGTTTGCGATAGATGAGTTCAAACCTAGGCTTTCCAACAGTTCCTAGCTCTGAAGAAAAATACAGGGGTGTTTAGCTCGTACTCCTGAGCTAGGCACTGTTGCCGCGCACCATGAGTGTTTTGATTCACTAAAAATTTTCCACAAAATCTGTTTACTATTCTAAATTTCGTCATATTCGTCTTCTTCAGTCTTATATCTTAATGATAGAATATTACGAATTATTTTTACACGTTTTTTGCCCATTCCTTCTACTTCTAAAAGCTCTTGTTCACTTGCATTTATTATATTTTCTATATTGCCAAAATTCTCAAGTAATACCTTTGCAAGCTTTGGCCCAACCATTGGAAGCATTTCTATTATACTGCGCTGTGTCTGCGCAATTGTTGCTGTCCTTTTTTTTGCATAAATACGCATCGGCCTTTTTTTTGCTATTTGCTCATGCTTTGCGATTGCATAAATGAGTTCTGATGTTTTTTCTTTATTTCTTGTAAAGAAAAGTGAAACACCAAAATCAGTTATTAAACTTGTATACGCACCAAGAACCGCCTCTTTTGAAAGTCTACCACTGGATTCTTCACCTTCAATAATAACTATAATGCATGGATAATTTGGCAGCATATTTAGAAGTTGTGGAAATAAACGGCCATCAATTATAGATGTTTCAAAATCAGAGCGTGTTTTCCGTTCTACTATACAACGATTAGAACAAATAAAATCTCCTACTTCGAGTTGCTTCCGTTCTACTATTGCCCCGTGTTGTTTTAGTAGTTCATCAAACTGCTCGTTTTCTCTGTGATCTATTATGACTCTTACTCTATTGCATAATGAATTGTCTGAACAGTGATCTGATGTCATAGAGATCTTACAAAATTAGTTATTTCATCAAAGCGGATAGAGCATCCTGAGAATTTTATTTTATGAAGTGCTGCCTCTAATGCATATTTTTTTCTATAACCAAATCCATCCATGAACCCATGCTCATACGCAAGAATAAGCAATTCGCTTGCACGTATGATTTCTAAAGCATCTGTAAACTCTGAAAATTTTGAAAGACTAGTCTTATCTATCATGACATTAACATTAAATTCAATTTCAATGTGCTCTTTTATGCTAAACGGCGCTTCGATGAGCATTCTGCTTGTACGCTCATCTATTAAAATTGTCCGCATTCCAATTTCATTTGCAAGAGAGAGAACATCTGCCTCACCATTATGCAATAGTGGAATAGGTCTTCCACGCATGAAAAAAAGGTTGTTTGCATATTCTAATACCTTATTTGACTCTCCATCACTTTGTATTCTTATAAGCACATTATCATTTATTGCCTTCTCTATCTTCCTTGCAGAAAATGCATGTTCTTTTAGATCTTTCGACAGAGGTCTTGTCACACATTCATCTTCAACAGATGGTGGGATATAAAATTTTACTCCATGATCATCTTTTAGGAAATACAAGATATTATCTAAGCAAGAACTTGTAAGTGAAATCAAGGAACTAGAATCGCAGAGTAATTCTCCTTTTGTCATTCTCTCATCTCTCTAATTAAATCCTAATTCAATCTTTAAAATTTTACCCTTTAACTAAGCGTCGTGCAACCTTTATCCTTTCTTGAATATCTTTCTCTTCCTTTATACGATCAAACATCATAGTTCTTCCTGCATAGTTGAGAATATCTTGTTTATCGATTTTGGTAATTTCAGAAGCGATGCCAAGAGAGATACCTTGAGCGTAGACTGTGGCTGCTGTTTTCAGGTTCCCTTTAGTAATAAGGTCCTGGATAAAACGTGGATCTTCTTTTTCTAACTCTCTAATAGCATTACATATCCCTTGAAACAGTTGAATTATTTTATTTTCATCAGCAGAATAAATGGTTTTGATTAGTTCTTCGAATTTTCTCTCAATTAAATACATTCTTTCCTTATATACCGCGGTGAGAAATCTTGGCTTTGACACAATTTTTGATAGAATATAAGAAAGAACTGTAAGCTCAAAAAGTGGTTTGGAAAAGTTAGGGATTAATATTCTCTGAAGGCCATCATTTAGCTTTCTAAGTTTTTTTTGATTTCTTTTTTTGAAAGCAGTTAAAACAGCAATAGCATCATTCTTGATATCTGCACCAAAACGCTCTTTTAAAGGATTGATCTGAGAATCAGAACTTCTTTTAGACATTTTTACCTACCATCAGTAATTTTTAATTGGTTTTTGATTGTAACACCTTTATCTACCACAAATTAACGAAATGTTTTTAAATATTGTCATGATATAATCATGACAGTTGCGTGATAGTATCGCAACGGTGTCATTGGGAAACGATTGGTTCGCTTGAAAAATGTGAGTATATGAACAACGAAAACATATATAAACATAACGTTGATAGCGCGTTGAGAAAGGAAATCCGAAACGATTTAGAAAAAAACATTGGCAAGTTCGACGATCCAGTAGTACTCGGGGAATTACTTTCAAAACTACTAGAAGAAAGAGAGAACACAAACAGAATACTAAAGAATATTCTTGCAAAACTCGAAGTGATTGAATGCTCAATCAGCGATAAAGATGAAATAGAAGATGAAGTGCTTGTACCAGAGATTGATGAAAAAATAATTGCATTCATAAAAGAGCAGAGAAAAACGACTGCTGAAGAAGTACGGGCGCATTTAAATTACAGCGGAACAAATGCAGCATCTGCACGTTTGAATAAACTGTGCATTTTTGGCTTGCTTGAAAAGAAAAGGGTAGGAAAAAAGGTTTTCTTTTTTCCTCTAAAATAAATCACACTTGCTCTATCAAGGCAAGGCTGGAGGAGAACAGATGAGTAAACATTGGCTTGACCAATGTTTACCTCCCACCTCTAAATAAACTATTCTAATTTTCTTCAGATAGTCTGTTTCTCCTCTGGTTACCCTCCCAAGCTTCTTTATTCTTTACTGAACAATCGCATTTTTAAT
>JBGFRY010000069.1:0-3310 GCA_041694845.1 Microcaldota archaeon | reverse complement strand
ATCATCACCTCCTTTCCGCCTAATAATGTTGAAATTTCCACGAGGTGACGATTTTTCTGGAAGGTTTCTGATAGAGAATATCTGTAACGTTTTAGCAATCAAGGGGTTGAAATAAAATCCAGGCTGGGAAAAATCACCTATCCGTCTCATTTTCCCATCTGGAAATGTCAGAAGGAGTAATTCTTGATTTTATTTTTTGGCGAGACGTTTAATAAGGATAATTATGCTGGGCAACCGTTCGGCTGGCTGAATGGGTTTATCCAGAAAGGCAGTTACCTATTTGGACATCCCTGTTTTATCCTTGACTTTGCTGGTTAAAACAATATACTACATCCATTATGGCTACCAAGACATCGTATAAGACAAGAAGAAAATCCTTATCAAAAAAGAAGCCTTCATCAGTTAAATACAAACCGAAAAAAGAGAAAACGAGATTGCTTGCTCACGGAAAAATAAAAGGTGTCGCTGAAATACCTCCCACATATCAGAAGATACAACAAAACATCTTTCTTGATATGGAAAGAATTAGTAAGACCGCTAATATTGAGAACATCCAATCTGATTTAGATATTGCAGGAAAAGGCTTGAAACAACCGAACCCAAATAAATTACCTTTTCTGCATGCCCAAGTTTTAGGAAGAATCTATTTTAACATAAGCGCAGGGGAAAACGTAACGTTGGATGAATTGGCAAAAATTACTGATTATCCTTCTTCGAGTAAAATATTACTAGATGCAATCGAATCTTTAATAGAAAAGGGTTTCTTAAAGGGTTCTGTTTTACGAGGATTTCAAATCCCGGCATGTTGCGGGGGTATCTATAATAAAGTAATTAATAAATTCAGCAACAAACAAAAAAAATATTCAAAAAGACTAATTGATTTCTTAAACAGCCCTAATTCTTATTCGTTATTTGAGCAGCATAACTCTATAAGCGAACTCAACAAACATGGAGTGGTGCACAAATGGTACAATTATTTAGAAGAGTTTCCTTATTCTTTAATTGAGAAAAAAATTAAGGACTATGAAATTAAAATCAAGTCTCTTATTGTTGATCCATTTTGTGGGAGTGGAACTACCCTTGTTGCTGCAAATTTATTTCATTCGAATGCAGTAGGATTTGATGCCAACCCGTTAATGACATTTATCTCGAAAATTAAGACAACTTGGGATATAGATTTGAAAGATTTGCGAGAAATTACATTGAAGGTTGCCCATGAATTCTTAGGAAAAGTTCGAGATATCGATAAACTGGAATATAAAAGCCGATTCCTTAAAAACATGAGCAAAAGGGAACTTAATCAGTGGTTAAGTATAACAATGCAAAGAGAAGTCGCTCTTCTAAAAGATATCATAGATGAGACTAAAAACGAGAAGATTAAAAACATGCTATTCTTAGCCATGGCTAAAGCATGTTTCGATGGTTCTTATGTTGCTCTTTGTCCCGGCACAACCTTCTATCCGTTTAGGGAAAAAGAAGATTTTTGGGATATCTTTACGAACAAAATAATTCAAATTTATAATGATTTAAAGGAAATACAAAAACACGATTCTTATGGCAAGTCAACACTTATTACAGATACCTGTTTAAATGCAAGAAAATATCTAAAGGATAGTAGCATAGATTTCATCATTACATCGCCTCCATATCCAAATGACTTAGAGTATACAAGACAAACTAGATTAGAAATGTATTTATTGGATTTTGTAAACAATATGGATGATGTTCAACAAATAAAAAGAAAAATGGTTAAAGGTAGTACTAAGCTAATTTTCAGAGAAAGTAATTCCGCTGAAATGGTTAATAAATTTAGTAGCGTAAAAAATGTCTCCGAGCAAATCTACGAAAAATTAAAAACCAAAAATTGGGGTTTTGACTATCCAAGAATGGTGAGAGAATATTTTGGGGATATGTACTTATGTCTGAAGGAATTTCTGCCGCTAATGAAAAATGACGCTCATTTTTTGTTAGTAGTTGGCGACCAAACAATTAAAGGTGTTTACATTCCCGTGTGCGACATTTTAATCGAATTGGCAAAAGAAATAGGTTACAAAGATTGTCATAAAGAACTTTTTAGAAATAGAAGAAGCTCGGCACATACTATGGTTCTGCCAGAAGAAATAGTGGTGCTAAAGAAATAAAAACATGAAACAACCAAACGAAATTTTTTGTTTTCCCACAGATAATAATACAGATCAAGCGAAAGCAACAAGAAAGAAACATGCGTGTGTTTATCTATCTAGTAAATGCAACAAACAAAGTCGCACAATAAAGTATCCCATGGGTGTGTGCTCTGTTCGTGTAAATAGCGATAACGCTATAATTTGTCCGCAAAGATTTTTAGAAAATACAATCCCTTTTATTGATGTTTGCAACGAAATATTCGGCTCCACAAACAATATTTTGCTTTTCAGGGAAGTAAAATTGCAAAATGTTGGATCATTTGATTTCGTTCTTGTTAAGCATAAACCAATAAGCAAAGAGATTGAAAATTTTTGTATTGTTGAATTACAAAGTGATTCAACTACTGGAACTGGAGATTTGGTTAACGCCCTTAAAGATTTTGTTGGCGGAAGACCTTTTCAGCCCACCTATGGTTTCGGCTTGAACACTTACAACACAATTAAGCTTTCGTATATCCAAATGCTTATTAAGGGACAACTAATGGAAAGTTGGAAAAAGCATATTGTTTGGGTAATACAAAAATATGTCTTTGAAGATATGGTACAACGGTTTGTATTGAATAATCTGGATTACAATAAAGAAACATATACAAAGTATTTTATTTACGATCTTGTAAAAGATAATAACATTTTTAATCTCAATCTAATTGATAAGAAATCGTCAACCATTTCTAATCTTCTAACGGCATTTAGCAATCAACCGGTCCCTAATATCAGTGAATTTCTGGATGTTTTAAAAGGTAAAATACATCTTAAGTTAGGAATGCAAATTCAATAACTTTCTTTTAGTGAACTGAAAGAAACTGAATATAAAGAAGCCATAACATGCCCAATCGCTGGGGAATAACCTGCGGAAAATTCAGATAGGTCAATTTCATTACTCCTTACTCTATTTTGTAGATGCCTCCGGCCTGAAATTCTATTAGGAATTTTTCACATCCTCTTGCATTCTCTTGCCGGATATGTCGTTGACTGAAGTCATTTTCAACTTCGCTTTCTTATTTCAGAAGGGTAATCCCCACTTAACCGGCAGGATACCCACCGCCTGAAGATGGGGTAGCCAGTCCCTGATGAGGGGGTAGGGAGAAATTGAGGACAGGGTAGGGGGATATTAAGGAAGGGGTAGC
>JBGFRY010000051.1:0-3391 GCA_041694845.1 Microcaldota archaeon | reverse complement strand
CATTCGATAAAATTCTGATTTATGCACCATTAACCTATTCCCTATATTACTGAACAATCACATTTTTAATTTGTATGAGAAAAAGTACGGAGTTAGTTTACGCTAAGCGCGCGTTTGCGATAGATAAGTTATAAAGTGGCATTTTACATAATGCCTTAGGATTTTTCGATCTCGTGCAAATTGCGCTCTATCTGTTATAGATTTATATATTTTCTAAGAAATAAACTTACATATGAAACATAAGGATCGAGTCAGGGTAGCCTTTATTGGAGCTGGGAATATTGCCGCTCAACACATACGCGCTATTCGTAATTTCTCAGATGTTAAAGTTGAGGATATATTTGATATTAACAAAAAAACGCTTTTAGCTAGGAAATCTGAACTCGGGGTAGCTGCTTATGATTCTCTTGATCGCCTGCTTAATTCAGTTTGCCCTGACGCAATATTTATTTGCATTCCTCCTTATGCACATGGAGAAGCAGAACTCACTTGTATAAAGCATCGCATACCATTTTTAGTTGAGAAGCCATTGGCTAATGATCTAAATGTTGCTAATGAAATCGCTGCTCAAGTTTGTAAGTCTTGTATAATAACCTGCGTAGCTTATATGAATCGATATAGGCGCGGAGTTGCTGAGGCAAAAAAACTTTTTGAAAAACATCCCCCAACCTTAATTAACGGAGGCTGGCTTATAGATACGCCTACTAATCACCCATGGCTTACTAGAAAGCATCTTTCTGGCGGCCAGCTTGTAGAACAAGTAACGCATATATTCGACATTATAAGATATCTCTGCGGAGATGTAGCTAGCATTTATTGTTCTGGTGCTAAAGGCTTCATTCCAAAAAATGAATTATACGATACCGATGATGCAACCGTGGTAAGTATGCAAATGAAAAACGGTGCTGTGGTTTCAATTCAGAGCTCTTGGTCAAGTGGACTTGGGAATTTGATTTATTTAAGATTTTTTGGTCCGACAATTCGTGTAGAATTTGAGGGATGGAACCATGATGCAAAGATAATAACAAGAAGTTCAAGCTTGAATATAAAAGGGGAAGAAAATATTTTTGCAATTGAGGATCGTGTTTTTTTGGATGCAGTAAAGATGGGTGATCCTTCCATTATACTTAGTGATTATATGGACGGCGTAAAAAGCTTAGCGCTTAGTATAGCTGCAAATAAAAGCTTAGAAACAGGAAAGCCGATCAATTTTTAGGAAGATTAGAAATAATTTCTTCAATTGCTTTTTCTATTGGTTTAGAGGTGTCAATAATAATTCCATAATCAAATTTGGAAACCAAATTATAAACTTGCATAACTGCGCTCTTTCCATAATTTTTGACCCTATTCTTATCCCTTTCAATGCAAATTTTAAGTGGTGTTTTAAGATTAAATACGAAATTCTTGTAAGGAAGTCTATAAATCAAATGATCTATAGATTCCTTATGATAGAAGCAAGCATCAAAGATTACAATTTTACCCTCATCAAGGTTTTTTCTTGCAAATGGAATGATTATTTCAATGGCCTTAGCAAAATTCTGAATTGGAATGCATTGAATCTTTTGATCAATATCATCTAATTTATTCTCCTCAAGAATTTTATCGATATTGATATAAACTGCTTTCAGATGTTGAGCTAATGTCTTAGCGATTGTTGATTTACCGCCACCTAATGGGCCCCTTATAATTATGAAATAGATCATAATTTACTCTTAAAGTAAATATTAT
Organism: Microcaldota archaeon; assembly: GCA_041694845.1. Taxonomy (GTDB): domain Archaea; phylum Micrarchaeota; class Micrarchaeia; order Anstonellales; family Bilamarchaeaceae; genus JBGFRY01. The sequence goes on along the minus strand of JBGFRY010000051.1, from coordinate 1,663 downwards.
AATACTTTTCCCAAGTATATTGATAGTTATGGGTTTTTTAGCTAGAGAAAATATCAAAACTGAAACAGTAAAGAAAATAAAAAATAGCCATGGTTCTCTACATAAATAATGCGAATTTTTTCGAGAGTGATATATGTGGCGCAAAGTCCTTGTTTTCTTATTATTATTTTAAATAGTTATGTGATAAACTAAATTTTATGGACAGATCTAAATCTGGTAGTTATGAAGTAAAGGATGTATCACTTGCTGAACAAGGAAAATTAAGCATAGAATTGGCAGAAGGAAGGATGCTTGCGCTTTTAAAAATTCGTGAGAGATTCCTGAAAGAAAAGATATTTTCTGGGTTAACAATAGGAATGGCATTGCATATCACTAAAGAAACTGCAGTACTTGTACGCACGCTTGTTGCTGGTGGTGCTAAGATAGCATTAGCAAGCTGTAATCCATTGTCAACACAAGATGATGTTGCAGCAGCACTTATAAAAGAAGGGGTATCTGTATTTGGGTATAAAGGAGAAACTAGCGAAGAGTATTATCGTTATATTGAAATGGTTATAAAACAAAAACCAGATATAACAATAGATGATGGATGTGATCTTCTAACAACAGTTCATATAAAATATCCAGAATTAATAAAAAATATAATTGGTGGATGTGAGGAAACAACAACTGGTGTAATACGGCTAAAGGTAATGGAACGTGATGGTATATTAAAATATCCAGTTATTGCAGTGAATGATAATGCAACAAAACACTTATTTGATAATTATTATGGAACAGGTCAAAGCACAATAGATGGATTATTACGTGCAAGTAATATTTTAATAGCAGGAAAAAATTTTGTTGTTTGTGGCTATGGTGATTGTGGAAAAGGAGTTGCTATGCGTGCTAAAGGTATGGGTGCAAATGTAATTGTGACTGAAGTTAGTCCACTTCGTGCATTGCAGGCAGCAATGGATGGCTATCGTCTAATGCTCTTATCAGAAGCTGCAAAAATCGGTGATGTTTTTGTAACAGTCACTGGCAATAAAGCAGTAATTGGGTTGGAGCATATAAAGGAAATGAAAAATGGAGCAGTGCTTGCAAATTCCGGACATTTTGATGTTGAGATAGATATTACAGGACTTAATAAGAACTATAAACAACGAAAAGTTAGGCCTTTCTTAGATGAGTATAATGTAAATGGAAAACGTATTTTTGTTTGTGCAGAAGGCAGACTTGTCAACCTGGCTGCTGCAGAAGGCCATCCATCAGAAGTCATGGCAACATCATTCTGCGGCCAAGCACTTGCATGCGAATTTTTAGTAAAAAATAAAGGTAAATTAAAGACTGGTGTAATAACATTACCTAAGGAAATTGATGATGAAATTGCAAGATTGCAACTTAATGCAATGGGAATAAAAATAGATGTACTAACAGCTGAACAAAAGAGATATCTAAGTAGTTGGCAAGAAGGAACATAATATACGTTATCACATAATCCGCAAACTAAACAAATAAACTACTTTTATTTGCTCGTTTTCTTATTATTGTTTTAAATAGTTATGCGATAAATTAAGTCGTATGAGTAAATTAACAGTTTCTAATAATCAGCAAACTAAACAAATAAACTACTTTTATTTGCTCGTTTTCTTATTATTGTTTTAAATAGTTATGCGATAAA
>JBGFRY010000067.1:0-15295 GCA_041694845.1 Microcaldota archaeon | reverse complement strand
CCATCTTTCATTCATCGAGAAGTAGAAGACTTTGCATATTGTAATTGCTCTAAAGTCAGATTTGAAATCCTTAGATATTCAGAGAAAAGTTGTTCTAGCAGATTGGATTTTTCAATGTAAAACGCATGGGGTTTAATACCAAAACTTTTCTCATTGCATACAGCTTTGCGCCAAAATAAAATAACATCATAAAATCGCACTCATTATCGACGTGAACCGAAAAATTTTCGAATTTTGCGTTTTTTATATTAAATGGTGACAAAAATGAAAAAAGCATAGAAGATCCTCCATTATCTCCTTCAGGATCTTTGATTAACGCGTATTTTTGTCACAATGTGAAATGCGAATTTTTTCGAGAGTGATATAAGTGGCGCAAAGCCATTGTATACCAAACATTTATATTTGAGAAACCTTATAAGTGTTATGTCGCAATTCATCCCACCAGCAAGTTAGTGGGTTTCCTTGTGACGGTTATTATGAAAAACAGAACAGTTGGATTTTTAATAATTGGAATTGCTATATTAATAGGATTCATAATTTTTTCATTTAACAGAGCATTGACTAGTATAGTAAATACTTCGTGTCCTCATGGACCTACGTGTCCAATGTGGGAAACAATTAATTTCCAGACAAATATTAGTATTGGTATAATGGCTTTTGTTATAATAATCGGATTATATCTGATATTTTTTAATAATGAGGAAAGAATAATAACAAAGGTTAAAAGAATCAAGCAGCAAGTTGAAACAAGAAAAATTACAAAAGAAAATTATCAAAAAATACTAAATACATTAAATAATGATGAAAAAATAGTTTTTGATAAAATAATTGAATCAGAAGGTACACTATTTCAGTCAGATTTAGTAGAGAAAACAAACTTCACAAAGGTTAAGATTACTAGGGTTTTGGATAAGTTAGAGGGAAGGGGGTTAATTGAAAGAAAAAGACGGGGAATGACTAATGTTATTATTCTTAAACATTGAAACTAGTTTCATACAATGATTAATAAGCCGTTTCAGTTTCATATTTTATTATGGAAGAAAATTTAAATAATGAAAAACAGAAGAATGCTGCAGAATCACAAAGTTGTTGCAAAAAAGCCACAGGAGAAAAGCCAAATGGTTTGTTTAAAGGTATCTTATATGGATTAATCCCACATACCTGTTGTATCGCTTTTATTTTAGCAAGCGTGCTTGGGCTAACCTTTGCAGCATCATTGTTTAGGCCATTATTAGAGAAAAGCTATTTCTTTTATAGTATGATAGCTCTATCTCTCATTTTCGTAACAATCTCAGCAGTATTTTATTTGCGCAAAAATGGTGGGATAAAAACTGTAAAACATCATAAGGGTTATCTGACTATCTTATATGGAACCACAATTGCAATAAGTGCCTTATTGTATTTTGTGATTTTCCCATGGGTAGCTGTTTCTACTGTTTCGACAGGTATTACTAATGCAGAAATAGCAAATGCAAGTAGCTTAAATACAATAATATTGAATGTAGCAATCCCCTGCCCAGGACACGCTTTTTTGATAACTACTGATCTAAAAAATCTAGTCGGGGTTCTTAAAGTAGAATATAGTCCTATGAAAACATTCAAAATTTATTACGACAAATCTAAAATTACAAAGCAAAAAATACTTGATTTAGATATATTTAAAGAATACAAAGCAACTATTATAAGTGAAGAATAATGAAAAAGATAATAATCCCTATATCAGATATGCATTGTGCTTCATGTGTACAAAAAATAGAAGCAACTCTCAAAAAATTAAATGGAGTTATAAGAGCCACTGTCAATTTTGCAACAGAAAAAGCAACAGTAGAATTTGATGATGCTGTTATCAATGAAAATGAAATAAATAATACTATTGAACAATTAGGTTATAGAGTTATTAAAAAATCTGATTATGAAGAAGAATTTGTAGATAAAGAAAAGAAAATTAGGGAAGAAGAAATTAGAAATCTGAAAACAGTATTTTTGATTTCTTTAATATTATCAATACCTATTTTCATTTTATCATTTCCAGAATGGTTTAAAATCGAAATTCCTTATCAAAATTTAATTTTATTAATTCTTGCAACACCTATCCAATTTATTGTTGGTTATAGATTCTACAAAGGTGCATTTTCTGCATTGAAAGTACGAACTACAAATATGGATACATTAATCACAGTTGGAACTTCTGCTGCTTATTTTTACAGTGCTGCTATAACTTTAATACCTGGATTTGGAGATTATGTATATTTTGATATTTCTGCGATCATAATAACTTTTATCATTTTAGGAAAATGGCTTGAAGCAATAACAAAGGGCAAAGCTTCTGAAGCAATTAAAAAATTAATTGGTTTACAACCAAAAACAGCAATAGTTATTAGAAATGGCAAAGAAATACAAATACCAATTACAGATGTAGTAGTTGGAGACATTGTTATAGTTAAACCTGGACAGAAAATACCTGTTGATGGAGTAATTATAAAAGGATTTTCTTCTGTAGATGAGTCTATGATCACAGGAGAAAGCATTCCTGTTGAAAAGAAAAAAGGAGATAAAGTAATAGGAGCAACTATCAACAAATATGGTTCATTCAAATTTAAGGCAACAAAAGTAGGTAAGGAAACCGTTCTTAATCAAATAATAAAATTAGTTGAAGAAGCACAAGGAAGTAAAGCACCAATACAAAAATTGGCAGATAAAGTTAGTGGTTATTTTGTTACAATAGTTATTATTATTGCACTGATATCCTTCTTATTATGGTATTTTGTTTTTGGGCAAAGTTTCATTTTTGCGTTAAGCATTTTTATAGCTGTTCTGATTATAGCTTGTCCATGTGCTTTAGGGCTTGCAACTCCAACAGCAATAATGGTTGGAACAGGGAAGAGTGCAGAAAATGGAATTTTAATTAAAAGTGCAGAAGCATTAGAAAATGCACATAAATTAACTACAATAATATTTGATAAAACAGGAACACTAACAGAAGGGAAACCAAGTGTAACTAATATTTTGGCGATTGATAAATTAGATAAAAAAGAAATTTTAAAATATGCTGCAATTGCAGAGAAAAACTCAGAACATCCCCTTGCAGAAGCAATTATTAATAAAGCAAGAGAAGAAAAAATAAAAATTCCAGAAACAAAGTTTTTTGAAGCAATACCAGGACATGGAATTTTAGCTAAGTACAACAAGAATATTATATTTTTTGGAAATAGAAATTTAATAAAAAAATATAAAATTAGAATTGATTGGCTTGAAGAGAAAATATCTCCTTTAGAAAATGAAGGAAAAACAGTAATGATTCTCGCATTAAATAAAAGAATTATTGGTTTAATTGCAGTTGCAGATACATTAAAAGAATTCTCAAAAGAAGCTGTTAAAAAACTACAAAACATGAATAAAGAAGTTATTATGATTACAGGCGATAACAAAAGAACAGCAGATGCAATAGCTAAACAAATAGGAATTGATAAGGTTTTGGCAAATGTATTACCAGAAGATAAAGAAGAAGAAATATCAAAATTACAGAAAATAGGCAAAATTGTAGCAATGGTTGGAGACGGAATCAACGATGCCCCAGCACTGGCAAAGGCAGATATAGGAATTGCTATTGGTGCTGGTACTGATATTGCTTTAGAGACAGGACAGATAGTTCTGATAAAAAACGATTTAAGAGATGTTATAACAGCGATAGATTTAAGTAACTACATTATTAAAAAAATAAAACAAAACCTTTTTTGGGCATTTTTTTATAATTCAATCGGAATCCCAATCGCAGCAGGTTTATTATACCCTCTTACAGGATTTCTATTAAATCCAATGCTTGCAGGAGCAGCAATGGTTTTAAGTTCATTATCTGTCGTTTCAAATTCCTTATTAATGAAGAGATATCAACCAGTAAAGTAGAAAATCTTTCTTATATTCCTCAGCTTCCTTAATTTTACAATTACCTGGCCTGGCAGCTTCTTTTCAACGATTATGGTTAATTTTAGGTTTGAGTAAATGTCTGGGTCATCTGCAACAACCTGGCGAATGCTATTTAAATACTAGCGTTCTAAATATCTTCGAAGGAAATATGAAACATTCAAAAGGTTATCTTTCTACAAGGACTAAAAAACTAAAAGGAAAAGGAAGACTTCGCGTGAGCGAGTTTGTAAAATCATTCAACATAAATGACTCTGTGATACTCTCACCAAAAAGTCATAGAACTGGTTTGCCACATCTTAGATACACGAACAGATCAGGAACAGTTATCGAGAAACGCGGGGATTCTTACGTAGTTGAAATAACAGATGGAAAAAAGAAAAAGCATATAATCGCTCATCCTATTCATTTGAAAAATGCTACCTAAGGAGGTTTTTATATGCGTGTAACATCTTCAAAACCGCTTTCACTTTTAGATGTAAAAGAAATCTTTGAAAAACAAGAGAAAGATGGGCAGCTTAGCTATGAACAGCAGCAGACATTAGATAATGCTAAAAAATTCACAGAAAATGATGATTGTAAGAAAAATAATTCACTTGCAAAAAAACTTGAAGAAAATAAAAAATTAGATCATGAGACAATCATTAAAATCATTGACATAAAACCACGCAAGCCAAATACACTAAAATCAATTTTGTTGCTCTCAAAAATAGAATTAAGCGATGAAGAAATCGCAGAAGTTCTTAAGATAATTAATGGATAGTAAAGATGAATAAAATATAAGAAGCGATTAAGATGGAGGAGTATGCACTAGTTGTTGAATATATGCCAACTGGACCGTCATCTGCTTCTAGAAAAGAGGCGGTTGTACAACTAGTTGGAACAAGGTTTTTTACCCTTCTTGAGGCTACTTTAAAACCAGATGCAATAGTTATTATCGGCCAGAAGGTTTATGTTGGAAAGGAAAATAGGGTTGAGATAGATAGAATAAAAGGAAGGATACAATATAACAGTCTTACAACAAGCGCAAAAGATATTCTTTCAAAAATTCTAAGAAAAATTGTTGAAGAATCAGAATCTCATTTTATCGAATTTGTAAATAAAGCAAAGCCAATATCAATACGTGTACATACATTAGATCTTTTGCCAGGAATAGGAAGAAAAAGCATGGAATCGTTACTTGATGAACGAGAGAAAAAACCATTTGAGAGTTTTCAGGACTTAAGAACTCGCGTTCCAAGCATTACTGATCCTCTTTCGTTATTTGCAAATCGTATAATTCACGAACTCCGAGGAGAGGAAAAACATTTCTTATTCACAAAACCTTTTGCAGAACACATTTGATGAATTCATCTTCTCTCACCATATTTTACTAAGAATTCATCATATTCTCCAAGTAATTCTTTTGATATTGAAGGCCTTCTTTTACTTATTATTTTAAGTAATCTTTGCTCTTCTACCTTAGATTCTTTTCCTTCTAGTCTGGCACGCAATGCTTCCATCTTAACCTCTTGGCAAATTGCAGCAATATCAGCACCACTGAATCCAGCAGTTCTCTTGGCAACCTCAACTAGGTCAATTCCTTCTGCAAATTTTCCTAAGTAAAGTTTAAACATTTCAACACGACCTTTTTCAGTTGGCGATGGGATAAAAAATATTTTGTCAAATCTCCCAGGTCGAAGAATTGCTGGATCAAGAATTGCAGGACGATTAGTTGCTGCAATTACAACAACCCCTTTTAGCTCCTTTAGCCCATCCATCTCACTAAGAAATTGTCCGACAATTTCAGAAGAACCAATTCCACGTGCAGGTGCAAACGTCTCAATTTCATCAACAAATATTATTGCTGGAGTATTTTCTCTGCCACGATTGAAGACTTCTTTGATTACATTTACCGCTTGTGTATAACCTTGTTTCATAAGTTCTGCACCGCTCAGCGTCTGGAATGATACTTTTAGTTCATTAGATGCTGCTTTCACTATAAGTGTCTTACCAGTACCTGGCGGGCCGAATAAGAGAATTCCTTTTGTTGGTTTTACTTTGAATTCTTTCATCAAATCCTCGTGAAGTAATGGAAGCTGAATCGTTTCTAGCAAGGTTTTCTTTACGTCGTCTAAACCAACGATATCTTCCCATTTTGTGACTTCATCTTTTTTCTTTTCTTCTTTTCCACCAATGCGCCTCTCAAAATCGAGTCTAAACTGTTCATGATCATCAATTAATGCAAGAGAAGTGCTTGGTTTTGTTACATTAATAACCTTCATCAAATGATCCATTGATATTGGAACGATGGAATTTGTAGTAATTGCCTCTTTCGCAGCGAGCTTTATTGCTTCTTGTGTTATATTTTTTATATCAGCACCAGAAAAGCGCTCTGTCTTTGCAGCAAGCCTATCAAAATCAACATTCTCTGCAAGAGGTGTTCTTTTTAATGAAACTTTGAAGATTGCCTTCCTTGCCTCCAGGTCAGGTAGATGCATGTAGATAATTTTATCGATTCTTCCTGGTCTCAGAAGTGCTGGGTCAAGCTGGTGCGGCATGTTTGTTGCTGCAACTACCATAACTGGCTTTTTTGCTGATTTCGGCATTCCATCCATTTCCTGCAATAATGTTGTTAGAACACGGGGTGCAACATCATCTGTAGAAAATCCGCTACGTTTTTTTCCAATTGCGTCAACTTCGTCAAAAAATAAGATGCATGGTGCATTTGTACGTGCAATTGAGAAAAGCTCTGCTACGTTTTTTTCACTGTTGTGCGCAAAAATGCCACCGAAACCACCAACAAAATTCTGGCATGGATTAACAGAAATATCGTAAACGTACTTTTCATCATCTACGCGTTTTATCTCTTCAACACGATCTAGATAGATATCACCATTTGCATGTACCAATAATTTATTTTCAGCACTTCCATTATTTTTCAAACTCGTTAAGAACTCCTGTTCACTAACATCGCTACCATCAAATTCAATTTTGTACGGTACTGCAATGTATGATTTTTTCGGGATAATTTTGTTTGTTGCAATACTAACAATTTTGTTTCCATCCCACGTAAATAGTGAATGGTAATCAGTAACTCTTATTCTTCTTCCTGTCTTCGTTCTAACTTCGTAAATAGGTGATGTACATCTATGTTTTATCCAATCTTTTATATCTGCAAATACTGTATTTCTGTGCTGGTCAAAAGACAAAACACGTACCTCTTGCCGTTCTTCTACAACCTTCCCAATTTCTCGCAAGCATACTCTACCGCTCTCGTTCAGTATAACTATTTTTTCATTGTACGGGAGACTTTCACCATACCACATTGAAAGTAAATCAGAAGATTTCACATAGTAAAAACCATATTTTAGCTCTGCTGCAAGCGCGCGCATTAACATTGTCTTACCAGTACCTGGAGGGCCGAATAATAAAATACCTGTTGGAGGTTTTATTCCATACATATAAGCGATGTCTTTTTTCTCAAGTGGTAACAAAATTGCATCACGCAGCTCTTGTTTTACATCTTCATATCCGCCTACTGAATCAAGACCTTTCTCTCCTTTTGCAAGCCCAATGTCCTGTATCCCAAATTTACCAAAAGATTTCAGTTGCTCGCCACGCTGGACTTCTGATTCTCTTGAAATCTTGATCCCAAACTGTTCCAAACAACCAATTATTGCAATGCTCCCAACAATTGCAGCAACTAATTCATATCTAAAAACAGTTCCCAATAATGCACTAATACCAAAATAAGCTATTGCTACAAATAATAGTACAAAACTTGAAATCAATGCAGAATGCTTTTTTATTATTCCAGAGAGCTGGCCCATCGCATACAATGCAGCTGTCCAAACTATTAACTGAATAAGACCAGAGTCAGAAAAAAGGACATTAAAAATACTTCCAAAAAGTTTTTCAATTGCAGGCATGAGTTTACGTGTATTGTCTGTTGATAATAGCGAACTAATACTATCGATTGCTTTGTTAATTAATTCAGTTGGAATTACTTCTGGTTTTTCAAATAAAAGATCAGGATTACCAGGTTCATGTATTTTCATTACGATTGGGAAATACACTGTATCTTTAAGCCAGAGAGAGGAAAGTAGAAGAATGATGAACACAGCAGGTACAGCTATCATTAATGATTTCTTAGATCCAAAATGAAATGTCCCAAGAGCCATGCCAAGAATAGTTATCCACCCAAATATCAACCCACCAAAAGAAAATGGTGCAAGGATGAGTATTTTAAGAACTGCTATTACTGCCCAGTTATCATATATCTCAAATAAAATAGCTGCTAAGATAATGAGATAAAGCCACCCAAATATTGCAGACTGGTATGCAACTGCAGGAAAAGCAAGCAAACTACTAAGCAAAATCCCGCCAGGAGGATATTTAAACGCAATAACACCACAAGCAATGGCTAAAAATGGGACAGAATAACTTGGGTAAAAAGGAATTGAACTTAAAAGGAATAACGCACCCAAAGATACAAGAATAGCATTCCACAGACTTTCATTTTCTTGAGCCATTCTAAGATAAGCAACAATTTTTTGCTGTGTAAATGATTTTTGTATGGTCGGTGTGAATGATTGCTGATGATTCGGCATAAACTAAAGTTACTCATTATATTTTTAAATCATAGGTGTGGAATAATTAACCTTGGCGGTGAGAATGGTTTTTCTATTTTTTCTGGCCGACAGCTATTAAAAAGTTTGCTCTTCATAGTATAGCGCTATTTCATTTATTTCGTGGTGGAGAAAAGCGGTGAAAATATGCTGACCTACGGTATTCTTCGTGAAATCCAGAAACGGGAATTGGACTCTGCAGCAATTGTATCTCTTGACAAGGATTTCTATGAACAATTGCAAGAATTATTGGCAAAAAAAAAGAAAGAAGCAATGGAATCAGGATCTTTGCTAAGCATAAAAGAATATGAAAATATAAAAACAATTGCAACTTCAATATACTCTAGGCGTGAAGAAAAAATATTGTTAATGGCAATTCGTGGAGAAACTGAAATAGGCTGCCTTAGCGATTCTGAAAATAGCGTTTTGAAGGAAGTCTCTGAAATAATAAGTAAATGGCGTATGTCATTTAAAGGAATGTTAAGCGACGATCAGAATAACACTAGAAATATTCATCGCTTGCGCATACTAAATGATGTCGAGGCATACACTGGATTGGATAGAAGTATATATGGTCCTTTTAGAAGAGGTCAAGAGTTATCATTGAATAAAGATGAAGCAGAATGGCTATTGAAAGCGAAGATGGCTGAATTAATAAGGTGATTTGGATGAAATTTCCTAAAGAGATAAAAGCGTTTTGTCCAAAATGCAATGCACACCTATTACATAAAGTAAAATTAGTAGGTAAAGGACGCGCAAGGACATTAGCAATTGGTACTCGTTCTCACGAACGAAGTTTATTAGGGCACGGTGGTAAAAGAGCAGGTGAAAAAACAGTTAAGAAGCAGGGAAAAAGACAACGAGTGCTACTTGAATGCTCAAAGTGCAAGAAGAAACAAGAGCGTGTTTTGGGTACAAGAACAACAAAAAAACTTGAATTAAAATCGTAATGGTGATAAACATGAAAGGGGTTAGCTCTTATTTGCTTATAAAATGTAAATGCGAAAATGAACAAATTGTCTTTGGAAATAGTACTCAAAAAGTAGAATGCATGAAATGTAGTGAAGTTTTGGTACAGCCTACTGGTGGGAGAGCAGCAATATTTGGAAAAATAGTAAAAGAATTAAGCTAAAGGTTTTCTGATATGGTTGAACTACCTGAACAGGATGAACTTGTTATTGCAGTCATAAAAAAAATTTTACCATATGGTGCATTTTGCGAATTACCAGAGTATGGAAAATTTGAAGCATTTCTGCATATCTCTGAAGTTGCACCACGCTGGATAAAGAATATTCACGAATTTATATCTGAAGGTCAGCAGCATGTCGCTAGAGTGTATCATATTGATAGAGAAAAGAATCAAGTTGATCTCTCATTAAAGCGTGTTAGCGAAGAAGAGAAAAAAAGAAAATTGGAATTTATTCAAAATGAAAAAAGGGCTTCTAAACTTATCCAGCTTTCACTTGATGGCATTAAATCTGATCTTAAACCTGATGAAATTCGTACTATTTTAGAAGATAAATTTGGTGACTTATACTCAGTATTTAAAGAGGTTTGCGAACATGGTGAAGAGATACTGCAAGATGTTAAACTACCAGCAGCAGTAAAGAGCAAAATTGTAGAGATTTCGCAGAGAAATATCAAAAAACAGATCGTAAAGGTTGGAGGTACAGTCATTATTCAATGTTTTGGCCAAGATGGAATTGAGAAAATAAAAAATGCACTGAAAACACCGAATCAGAATGTAGAGATACATTATCTTGGTGCACCAAGGTATCAACTTACGTTAACAGCTTCTACATATAAAGAGGCAGAAAAGGCTATGAATGAAGTTGTGGAAAAAATAAAAACCTTTGCTCAGAAAAATAGTTGTGAATTTAGCTTTGAACGGATTTGACGTGTTAGATGTTCAAATGAAAAAAATAAAAATTTGTAGCGTTTGCAGATGTTACACAATTTCCAGTATTCATTGTAGTAAACCGACAATTTTAGCACATCCGCCAAAGTTTAATCCAAATGATAAGTATGGGCATTATAGAAGAATATCGAAAGGTATGTGGTTTTTTCTATGAAAGAAACGATAATTATTGAAAAAGAAAAAATAAAATTAAAAAATGGAGTTTTAATAACAGGCTTGCCAGGAATAGGACTAGTTGGCCGTGTAGTTGGCAAATATCTTTCTGCAGAGTTGAAAGGAAAGTACGTTGCAGGTTTATACTCTCCACATTTCCCGCATCAAGTTTTCATGACAAAAAAGGGTGGGCTGCGGCTTATTAATAATAAATTCTATTATATGAAGGGAAGAGAGCATGATATCCTTCTACTTATTGGTGATGTACAAGCACTTACTACTGTTGGCCAATATGAAGTTGCTAATAAGATAATTGAATATGCACAAAAATGTGGAGTTAAACTCATCATTACTGTTGGTGGTTATAGTATTGGTAAAGTTAGTGAAACAAGAAGAATATTTGGCGTAACAACATCTAAAAAACTTCAAGATTCCTTTGTAAAATTTGGTGTAATCTTTGGAGAAACAAAGGGATCTATTGTAGGCGCTGCAGGGTTGATACCTGCACTTGGTCGCTTACGTGGCATCGAAGGGATATGCATAATGGGAGAAACTCATGGTGCTTATGTTGATGTTACTGCTGCAAAAAACATAGTTAGTTTACTTTCGAAACTGATAGGCTTTACTATAGATATTAAAAAACTTGAGCAACGAGCACGTGAAAGTGAGCAGGTATTAAAAAGAATTGAGAACGAGATATCGCGGGGAATGGCATCGCAATTTGAATCTGCTGAAAAAGCAACGGCTTCTTATATTCGTTGAATGTATTAAATATCTTTACGGAGGTGGGTAAATGAGAGGTCAGCTTTCTGCTGAAATGCTGATTCTGATAGTTGTTGTACTGGCAGTTATTGCAATTGCTGCGTCGCAACTTATTGGTACTGCAAAAAAAGGCGGACAGGAAATCGAGAACCAAACTGACAAGGTTTTCGGAAAAGCAGAATACTACATAAAAAGTGATATAGGAGAACCATGTCCGAATAGTGTTGATGATGATTGCAAACCAGGACTTACGTGCAATAAGGACAGTAAAGTTTGTGAATAGCAAGCACACAGGTTCAGGTTAGTGTTGTATGCGCGCACAAGTGACACTGGAGTTTCTATTACTTACAGTTGTCATTCTGGCAATTTTTAGTTTCTCAATTTTTGCATTAGGCAAGATAAAAAATACCTCAGATTCTTTGTTTAATCTACTTATGTTCAAGTCAGATGTAAACTCAATTTATAATACTGCAAAAGACGTTTGTGCATTAGGTAACGGAAACTCGCGTCTTATCTTGATTAAGACCGCAATAAATATTTCATTTGATGAAAACATAATTACATTTGAAAATAATGGACATAAAATTATGAAAAAGATTGAATGTGCGTTATACAAAGATTATCAAGACATTCATGCCGGTAAAATTTCTATTACCAATGATGGTAGCGAAATAAAACTGGACATTATTCATTAACCTCTTTTTTACACTTAAAGTATGTTAAAAAAGCCTCGGGAGGGATTTGTTCCGTTTTCTTTTTTTTCCTAAAAGAAAAAAGTGGCTTTGAACCCTCGCGCTCTCGATTACAAGTCGAGCGCTCTACCAGAGTGAGCTACCGAGGCTGTTAAAATAATTAGTTTGTCGCATAACTATTTAAAACAATAATAAGAAAACAAGTAAGTAGAAGTAGTTATTTGTTTAGTTCGCGGATATAGCTGGGGGTTTTATGGGCAAATTTGTAGAAGGAGACAGTGAATTAACAAAAATTGCAGTATGCAGAAAATGCAAGACACGTAATAAAAAAACTGTTGAAAAATGCAGAAAATGCGGTTCGCCATTTCTTCGTGTAAAGCGCAAGGACATACGTGCAAAGAAATAATCTACTATTTTTTATTTCTTTTTTTGCAAGAACCTAATTGTTTTTATTAGATTGATAAGGTCATCAACAGATAACAATTCGATTTTCTTTTTTATAGATTTTAAGAAGAGTATATCTTTCTCTAAAAGAAGTAAAATAATACTCTTTGATATTCCACGTTTTTTCAAAGCTGCCAAAAATCTTGCTTTAGTGATTGGCCCTAACTGCTGAATAGTGCTACGTATATCCTTGCCTTTCTTTATATTTTCAGTTACATGTTCTAATAATACTATTTCCTTACTAATTCTTTTTTCAGTTCCTTCTTTTCTTTTTATAACTTCAATCAGAGCACCTTTAACTTCATCTATCTTTTTTTCTTCAACTAACTGTAATTTGACAACATTTTGCTGAGGAGCAACCTTAATAACGCTTGCACCACTAGAAGGTGGTGGCGTATCATATTCTCGATTTTGAAGTATATCCTCCAAAATTATTGGATTAATCTCTTTTAGAACCACTGGCGTAATAATAAACGAATACAATGGATAGGTACTCTGCATTCCTGTAGATTCTTCTATTTTTTGTTTAACTAAATCTTCCATAAGAATAGTGGTAGATGTTTCTATAATTTCATTTTTTTTCAATACAGGATTATAATAAGATATACTATATGTCTCGATCATTTCCTGCTCCAAATTCTTTCTCCCTACCTTGGCTTCTCTTTTTTCATTAGTTTTCTTTATTTCAAGACGTGGTTCCTCTTTTTTCTGCATTAATTCTCCAGCAACTAATTTTTGCTCCCATATCACTAACGTGCGATCTCTCAAAACTTTTTGAACGTCAACAAGAGGTTTTACATCTTCTAAAGTGAAGCGGTATAAAATAGTTAACTGCTCCATTGTTGGCATGTTTTTATTTTATCTGTGAAGTTTAAAAAATGACAATACGGAAGCTTCGAATAATAAAACAAGCAAATAAGACAAATATATCAAAACCTTTGCAATATCTGCAATATTTCATTCTTTGATTTCTTTTAAGAAACTGGCGACTTGGGTATAAGCCTGTAACGGCTTAACAGCGCCATCTGTAAATGCTTCAATCTGATACAAACCAATTGAATTTTCATCTTGGAATCTTTTTCTTATCACAGCCAAGGAATGTTTCATCAATTTTAATTTATCTTGCGTTAATAGCTTGCTTTTTATTTTACTATTGAAATAGTCAGCGGCATTTTTTGGAGAACCATTGAAAAAGGTCAGCGAATAAATATCGTAATAATCTTTTTGTTTAGCCCTGCCATCAATTGCCTGACCTTTTAGTATTAACGAGGCTATCAAATCAGCTACTTTGATTGTTGTCTCAGCATTTCCGTTTTTTGGAAGGACGGTATTAACTTCCTGTTCAAAATTAAAATCAAAGGCAATATTTGACCCTTCAAATGCAAAAGCTTGAAGATCATCCTGTATGTTCCGAATATGTGCATAACGAAGACCTTCTTTATCGCATAAGAAATCCAAATGAATCGCATAATCCAGATTATCCACTGGTGACGTTACTTTTTTTGAAAACTTGAATTCATTTTCTTTCTGATATCCCAAGGTCAAAACACTTTTGCATATTGTTTCATATTTTTTCATAATTTTTGTTTTTAATACAAAATCAATATCTATTGAGCCACAATGCGGAAAAAACTTATTTGAAATAAAATAAGGTGCCCATCCTCCAGCAAGTACCATGTCATCTTTGTATTGCCTCAATGCTATTCCAAGCTCTAGTAAGGCGGATTTTGAGGCTTCTGTTTCATTGGTATTATACATAGTTTACCCCTTCTTTATCCAATCTTTCTCGATTTTTTTATATAGAGCTTCGGCAGCTTCTTCCCCTCTCGCAGGGTAATTGAGAAGGTCTACATAAAGTTGCACATTTGAAACAACAGTAACGCCATTGATATTTTGACTTCCATAAAAAACATGATCATCATCCGGGATTGCAAAAATTATATTTCCGGTTTCTTCAATAGGTGCTAAATCAAGCAGTTTAGCCCATTGTTTGGCATCTTTTTCAGATTGAACATATATATGGATATTTGTTGGGCGTACATATGGTGCTACCTGCAAAGCTCCAACTAATGTAGTTAATGCATACAAGGGACCACTTTTGGTTTTTACTTGCTCCAAAAATTTTCCTATATCCTGTTCATATGAATAATAGTGAACAAATCTGTGCCGGTTATTATATTGATTATATGCACCCCAACGTTTTAGCAACGCCCATGGATTCATGATTTTAAGTTCACCTCGATGGGATTCTCTTATTGCATATTTTCCTTTCACAAATGTATGAGCCACTGTATGTGCTGTGCCTAATGAAACACCTGCTTCTTTTGCAAGGCTGCGGAGATCCCATGTTTTAGGCCATTTCACCAGCAATACCCTAATAATCCTTGAAGCACTCCTTTCGAATAGATTTTTTATTTCGACCATGATTTTGTTATGTTCATGTAGCTTTATAAATGTTCAGGAAACCTGAACATAGCTTTTTACGTCTTTATGTTTAGTTTTATTTATAAATGTTCAGAAAAGCTGAACATGATATTAAATTTGTACATGAGTTAGCTCAAATTCTTTGCCAGCCCCAT
The DNA here is from genome assembly GCA_041694845.1 of Microcaldota archaeon. Lineage (GTDB taxonomy): Archaea > Micrarchaeota > Micrarchaeia > Anstonellales > Bilamarchaeaceae > JBGFRY01. The sequence continues at coordinate 216 of JBGFRY010000067.1, read as the reverse complement.
CTCTAAAATCTTCTTTAACATAAGCTCTTTGAACTCCTTATCTTCCATAAGCCTATTCATTATACTGTCGCTTGCCTGCCTCTCCTTTTCTATCCTTGCAATAAAATTCTCATCAAAAGGTGTGCCACATTTCTTCTGGAACGGATAAATTTTGATTATTTATTTTCCTCACAAACTAACGGATCTGTACTTAGCTTTCTTAAAGACTGCTCCAAT
>JBGFRY010000022.1:0-3477 GCA_041694845.1 Microcaldota archaeon | reverse complement strand
GTGCTAATACGTTCATCTCTTGGGATTCTATGGCCAAGCCGAAAGATAAAAATCATTTGATCATAAAAAGAGGATGAATAAAGGTTTAAAAGACTGCATTTGTTTATACATCAGTAGTTCCAAACTTCTTTTAACACATTAATTGATTTCTTTAGAAATAATCTTGTTGTTTTGTCTATCAAAATTGCAATGTGATTAGCTTAGAAAATTTTTTACATATGAAAAATGGGTTAAATTATGATAGCTTCGATCTTGCGTTCCAGGCAAGACTCAGGATGCGAGACACAAGACCAGTGAGAAAAAGCATTAGTTTTTATTTACTTTCGGAAGTACTAATACATCTATGGTAGTACTAGAGAATTTGTTATTTGGAGCGATGATAATGCAAGGAGAAACGATACGAATAATCATTGCGCTTATTGGAACATTAATATGTGCATATTTTGATATCTATAACAAGCGCAATGTCCCAAATAATTTTCTGTTTCTATTTCTGGCAATTGCAATCTTGATAAACCTTGTATTTTTTAATAATGATTTGCTCCACTATGTATTTTTTGTTACAGTTGTATTGGCAGTTATTGGTTATCTGTCCTACATTCTAGGATATTTAGGTGGAGCAGATGTTTTTGTGATTCTTTCATTAGCCCTCTTAATACCAATACCGCCTTCTTTTGTTGGAATGGAGATAAACTATCCATTTATTTTATTTGTCCTTATATTCAGTTTTGTAATATCTGCGCTTTATATGTTTATTCACTCAATAATAAAATTGAGTAATGAGAAAAAAGTGAAACCAGATAAAAAATATTTTCTTTTCATTATCCCATATTCCGCAGTTATCTACATTGTTTGGAATCTGCCATTTTTTTCTCCAATATTTTTTGTTATTCTTTCAATAACACTTTTTTTGAGTATATTCTTCATGGCATACCGCGAATCTTTGAATAGAATGATTGCGCAGAAAATCCCATTAAAAAAAGTTGAAGAGGAAGACATTCTAGCAATTGAATTTATGGACAAGGATATTGTTTGGAAACATAGACTGCAGAGGTTGGTAACTGCAGATGAACTCAAGCGACTTAAAAAACTAAAACTAGGTGAGGTATGGGTGTATACAAATCTTCCACCATTTCTGCCATTTCTATTTATTGGTTTATTATCAGCGTTGCTATTTAGTCAATATATGTTGTTAGTTCAGGGTTAAAAATGAATATAGTAACAATTATAGAATATGGAGTTGCATTTATTGTACTATATATAACTGTTTTTTTAATGCTTTTAACTATACTAAATTTTGATAAAATAAAAAAGAACAAAACAATGAAAAAAGATTGGGCGCCATATTTATCAGTTATTATCCCTGCTTATAATGAAGAACACACAATAAGGAAGTGCATTAATTCTGTATTAGATTCTGATTACCCTAGCGATAAGATCGAAATAATTGTAGTTGATGATGGATCAACAGATCAGACATATGAAGTAGCAAACTCAATAAACGATAAAAGAATAAAAGTTTATAAGAGAATGAAGAGTGGAAAAGCAACAAGTCTAAATTTTGGCCTTGCAAAGGCACACGGTGAATTTGTTGCGACACTTGATGCAGACTCATACATATGCAAAAGTGCAATAAAAAAAATGCTTGCATATTTTTCAGATAACGAGGTTGGAGCAGTTACTTCAGCAATAAAAATTGAAAAGAAAAAAGAAGGGATTTTGAATACGATACAAAAGATAGAATATCTGTTCGTAATTTTTTCTAGGAATGTATTGAGTCATATCGATGCTGTTCCTGTAACACCTGGACCTCTAAGTATTTTTAAGACAAAAGTTCTTAGAAATGTTGACGGATTTGATGAGAAAAGCATTCTTGAAGACCAAGAGATTGCTCTGAGACTTCAAAGCAAGAACTACAAAATAAAGGCATCACTTGATGCAGATGTTTATACTGAAGTACCTCAAACGTTTTCTGATCTAGTAAAACAGCGTGTAAGATGGAATAGAGGTGGATTAAGGAATACAATAAAGTATATTCGTCTTATTTCACCTGCTTATGGTGATTTTGGTCTTATAATACTCCCCTTAATAAGTCTAGTCACACTTATTGTACTTTTCATGGTGGCAATTCTAGTGATTATAACATATTTCTCACCAGCGTGGTATTATCTCTCAAGATTAGGGTTAGAAGGTTTGCCTTTATTGATTGGTTCTATTCATACTATAAGTCTTTCTATTTTCTTACTAAACTTTGCGTGGGTGCTTTGGGGGCTAACAGTATTTCACAATGAAAAAATCAAAGGATGGGAGATATTAATTTATTTATTTGTTTATTCTTATCTTTATACTATATATTGGATTGCAACTATTGTAAAGGAAATATTGAGAGAAAAAGTAACGTGGTAGGTATCTAAATGAAAAGGAAAATCTCAATAAAAATATATGTACTTGCATTCATCATATCAACAATTATATTTGCAGTAGGAATCTATGTTGGGACAACTATTGAGAAGATGAACCTAGCAGGAATAAAAGAAGAAATGCAAATGATTTCTGATAAAATTTGGAATATGGAGAATCTATTGTTTTCACAAGAATCTGTTATATTTTGTAATATTTATACTCAAGAATTGCTAGAGATAAATGAAGAAAGAGAAAAAGTAAGTGAAAAAGTTAAGTATCTGGATGAAAAAGGGATAATGGATGAAAACTTAAAAGATAAATATTTGCTATTGCAAATCAAATCGTATCTACTGCATAAAAAAATTGATGATATATGTTTTGGTAATACCACATTTGTCTTATATTTTTATTCAAGTAAAAATTGTGCGATATGTAATCAGCAAAATATAGAATTAAACAAAGTACATGATACAGAAATAGCTAAAGAAAAGATGATAGCGATATATGACTTAGATTGTGATACGAGATCTACCATCATTGAGGTGTTCAAAATAAAATATAACATTACTGACTATCCAACATTTATTATTAATGATAAAAAACTTGTTGGGTTTATGAATATGAGTGTCTTACTCTCAGAAATTGAGACCTCTGCTAAGCAGTAGCAACCCTCCTAACGAAAGTATAATACTAAACTGATCATAAAAAGTCATTTCTTGATAGAATACGACGGATGAAGAATTAGAACTAGGTAAAACTAACATAAAATTCAGCTCAGTTTGATAAATTTTTAATTTCTTGCAGCTTGGAAATTCTTTTACATGCAATAATTGATAATAATATTCCTTAACAAGAACAGCATCACCTTCTTCTATTTTTATGAAAGTAATTTCTATTTTGTCAGAGATATTCTTAAATAGTTAAATGGAATAAGTGAATAATTTTTTTCTATTAACTGAACAATCTCATTTTTAATTTCTTGTCGTAAACTATTGCAACGTCTTTATGAGAAAAAGTATAACGTTAGTTTATGCTGCGAGCGAGTTTGCGATAGATGAGAGTAAAAGTAGATTT
>JBGFRY010000001.1:0-3493 GCA_041694845.1 Microcaldota archaeon | reverse complement strand
CTGAAGAAGGCGGCTTCGATTGGATTTCTGAAATCAAAGATGATGAAGGAAGATTTTATGGCTGCAGTTGGAGTTTGGAAATTAAGGAGATCGGATAAAATTGAATAAAAGTTATGGAGGTCATAAACAGATTTATGATTTCTGAAATCTTGAAACCGGCAGTACAAGTACAAAACGAAGAAAGAGAACGTATTTCTGCTCCCCGACAAGGTATTAGCCTTGAATCTGCAACAGAGACAAGAGCGGTTTATATCCGCAAAGCCGTCAGCTTTCTGGCTGAGGGATTTGATAAGTCTAAGTTGCCTGAAAGTTTCTCTGCTGTTTTTGCTCCAAGGTGGGAACTTGATCTTGGAAATGGAACGGATGAGCATAGTTTATGTTCTCGTGCAGCATGGAGCATGGTGTGTATGTGGCTTCTTGCAAGGGTTAGTGATGCTATTAATGGAAGTGATGGATTTGTAGAGGCTGAAGAATGGTTTTTGGGTAATATTCCATTGCATGCTCCCTATCTTTCAGCGCTTGTGTCCACAGAAAACCTTGCTAAGGCGAAAAGCAGTTTATTAAAGGTATCTATCGATCAGGATTTTTGGGATCTTTTTCCTTACATCTTGCAAGAAGTTGGTCCCGGCAGTAGAGCGGCAGTTTTGCGCAATCTAGGCAATAGAGCAGCGAGAGCTATCAAAAAACATCATGGAATATTCTATACGCCTTCAGATGTGGCCGATTATATGGTAAGAAGTGTATTAGCGAATTGTCCGGCTGATATAGCGTATGCTAAATGCTTAGATCCTGCTTGTGGTACCGGTGTGTTTCTTCTTGCGCTATGTCGTGAAGCTGAAAAACAGACTAATTGGAAATCCTTCGATTGTTTTGAGTATGTGACAACGAATCTATTTGGATGTGATATAAGTTCCCATGCTGTGGATGCCTGTGCCTTTGTATTGTTGCAGCACTGCTTGCCAGACGTAGAGAGACGAGGCCTCAGTCCATGGGCTGCATGGCATATAATTCGCCTTAACCTATCTAATGTTGATTCTTTGAAGTTGACTACCGGCTTGCATTTTGATGCGGGCACATTAAGAGAAGAACAAAAACAATTGCTGCTTTCAGCAGAGCATTGGGTCGAGCCAAAGAAACAATGTCTGCAAAATACACAAGCAAATTTGTTTGCAATTCAGGAAATGATAAAAATAGGTGAGCTTTTTGCAGAAGTCAAGGATGGTTTTAACATCATTGTTGGGAATCCTCCTTACTCAAGGCTTGGAGGAAGAACCGATTATGATCTATTGTCTCAAGAGTATCATTCTTTTACAAACAGAAAAGCCGGGCCGAATGATGACATCTTTTTACTTTTTATTGAAATGATGTGGAGATTGACTGTGCCTGGACATAATATCTCATCTTTGGTTACCCCCCTTTCCATTGCCTACAATAAAGGGACTCGATTTGTTAATTGTCGTAGAGCAATGAGCATGCATGGTGGATGCTTGAAGTTTGCTTTTTTTGATAGAGAGCCTCACGCGCTATTTGGCGAAGAAGTTAAGACCCGTAATGCGATTTTATTCCGAATTGAAAATATCAGCATACCGCAGCGTGGCGAAACCGCCATAATAGAAACCGGACCTCTAATAAAATGGACCAGCAGAACACGACAACAATTGTTCAATAACATCCATTTTACCTATTTGGATGCATCTAATATAGCTGGTGGTATCCCAAAAGTAGAGGGTGATTTACAAGCTTTTGTATTTGAGGTGCTGAGAGGTGCTTCTGGCAGATTCGGTAAATTCTGTAGGAGTATCGGGAAATGCAGCCTTGAAACAGCTTTAAGACAAGAACATGCAGAGTTTGTTTATGTCGGTGGAACAGCATATAATTTCTTAAATGTTTTTCGTAAATTTGATATTGATGCTAATAGTAAAATTCCGATTAGTGAAAGTCCTATACATTGTCTAGAATTCATAACAGAGAAAGATGCATCGGCAGCCTTTGCTATTTTAAGCAGCAGGCTTGTATTTTGGCTCTGGCATATTCAATCAGACGGCTTTCATGTCCCGAGCTGGTTTATTAAGGAACTGACGTTAGACGCTAATAATATTTCAGAAGAACAGATGTTGCTGCTGAGTAAGCTGGGTTCACGACTATGGGCAAATGTCCAAACTCATCGGTTCAGTAGCGTTAACGGCGGGAAACTTACTTACACATTTCGCCCACTTTCATGTAATGAGGAGCGGGATGAGATAGACTCTATCCTTGTGGAAGCTTTTAACCTGCCGTCTGAGTTTGCCTTAGAATTAAAGAGATTTGAGCGGAAAATCGTGGTTATAGATGAAAGCGATGCTAAACGAGAACATCTCAAAAAATACTTTGCCGGAGGGATAAAAAATGCTTGAAAAGCTGACCAAGACTAAGAAAGAGCAAAGCAAGCTTACAAAGGAAGAATGGCGCGAATATACAAAGACGGTTTGGCAGATTGCAAATGTGACAGATCCAAAACATCCGGCTGTATTCCCCATGGAAATTCCCCGTCGTCTAATTAAGCTATTTACCTTTATTGATGAACCAGTATTGGACCCTTTTGCAGGGACCGGAACAACTGCACTCGCAGCTTTAGAACTTGGCCGCAAAGCTATCTGTTTTGACCAGAACAGAGATTATATTAATCTAATTCATGAGCGTTGCGGTTTGTTGGGACATGCAGACAATGCACTCATAGCAAAAGTCGGTGATAGCAGTGATATGAGCGAAATCGCTGATAATTCGGTGGGCTTAATAGTCACAAGTCCACCATATTGGAATAAGGCTAATTATGGTGGAAATGGCTGTAATGTAGGAAATGAGCCTGTTTATAGCCATTTCTTTGAGCGCATACGTCCAATTTTTTCAGAATGCTTTCGTGTATTGTATCCGGGCCGAAAACTATGCATTGTAACTGCAAACGTCAATCAGCACACAGATCATGGGCTACTAACTTTTCCGCTTGCTGCTGATTTCGTAGTTCAATTGCGCGATATCGGTTTTGTTATGATTAACGAGATTATCTGGTCTAAAGACGGGACGGGTGGACGTTGGGGGTCCGCCAATAAGCAGCGACCAATCTTTGGTAGCTATCCGTACCCTCCAAATTTTCTTTTTAAAAACATACACGAGCATATTTTGATTTTTGCAAAACCACCATCAAAACGAGTAACCGGTAAGACAGCAAAATCCTATGACTTCCTGTTGGGTCGTGGAGAAGGATTATGCCAAAAACGCAAAAATAATAATGGGAGGCGTCGATGAGTAATTTTTTTTATAATCAACCAATAGCTCATCGGTTTGGCATGGCTCTTATTAGTAGTATCAAGAGTGGCGAATGGAAAAGAATCGAAATCGCTGTTGCATGGGTTAGGCAATCCGGGACAAGGCATATTAAACCATATATTACAGAATTTCTTTCTGCGGCAGGTGTTGCAAAGTTTACGGTTGGAATAGATATAGAAAATACATCCAA
>JBGFRY010000052.1:0-3532 GCA_041694845.1 Microcaldota archaeon | reverse complement strand
TAGGTAACCCAACCAAAGGGGACCGTTCTCCCTGCCTGCCGTCAGGCAGGTTTTAAGCACGGTTTTAGCCATTTGGTTTTTTTGAGCGAGTAAAAAATATCTTTTTATTACATGCACCGCTAAACTCTTTGTTCCATATAAGATGCTATAACTCTCTCAACATTCCCAATATTTTCATTGAAATGCCTATCCAATTTTACATCACCAAGTCCTTGCATTCTATCAGGCATAGTATACGTAAACGGATCGGGGTCGCCAGTAAAACTCGCCTATAAAAAGGCATTTTTATCCTTAGCATTTGTTAACTATCTCGGTACTCCCGAAGAGCCGCCCTAATATCTCCTTTATGATTCTCTAGGCTCTTTTTAAAAGCGTCGTTTTTAATACCCATAACAATAGCACTACCTAAAATATCTTTAATTTGCTTTTCCAAAAGAATTTCATCAACTAAAAATTCCAACTCTTCGAAAGATAAATTATATTCCTTCTCTAGCCCGCTTACTAAGAGATGGATGAGCTCGTGGGCAATTTTATTATTTGAATATTTTACGTCGTTTGGGTTATCAACCCGGTATCTAATGCTTATTTTGTTAGGCAAATATGCATTTCCACCAGGCCCATATAAAGACAAAAAACATTCATATCCTGAGAGCAAAGCAAGTCCAGTTAATTTTTGTAAAGCATCGAAAAAAATTTTCTCGACACTATGCCAGTTGTTTTCGACACTTTTAAGCGCATTTTGATATTCCTTTTGGTTTTTTTTAAATATATCCAAAAACGCTAACCGAAAATTGCAGGTTACCTCTTCATCTCTGTTCCCCGATATAATTTTTTCTTCAATCTCCCTTGGAATTTTTGGGTAGTAAACCGTATAGGGCATTCTTTGGAAAAAACTATATTCAGGATAAATCCAATGGAGCAGATCATGTATTTCTTGTTCTAGTGAAAAATTAAATTTAACCATAGCCAAAAGAAAAAGTACTACTCTCATTATTCCACAACGACGCGGAGCATGCAAGTAGCACTTTTTTAGGGATTCAAGCTTATCTGCTTGTTTTCACGCGATCATCCTTAACTTTATTGATGATGCACTGGCAGCAAGTTCTTACTGCCTTTTTGGACTGGCCATTCTTGCCTTCATGGCCCAGCCATGTCTGTCCTAAAGAGATAATACCTTTCATGATTATTCAACTCCCTTCCGAGTTTGATTTGGAAAAACCTTCCATAACTCTAATTTGTTGCAAAAATACCAATGCAGTTGTACTTTGCTTCAAATTGTTGATTTTCTTGCATAGCATTTGCAAAACCAGCTTTTTTAAGCAAACCGGTTATTTGTTGATCGGAAAATGGGTACCAAGGAAAAGGGATAGTTTCGGTTCCAACAATGTTTCCTTTTTCCTCTGTGACTACACTAACAGAAAGAACGTTTGAATCATTGACCACATCGAAAACGATTAAACTCTGGCCATTACCATCGCTGATAGCATTATGGACTTGTATTCGATCTCTCGCCTCTTTGTCTTGTAAATAATCCCACTTTTTAGTGGCAATATACACCATCCCATTATCAGTAAGAATGCTTTTCAGCGTTTTAAAAAACGCCAACATTTCATCTGAAGTTTCGAAATGGTAAAGGCAATCGTGGCAGATAACACAGTCGAATTGTTCTCCAAGGCTTAAAATATCTTCCATTTTGATCTCTTTAAATTCAAGTGTAGCGCCAATTTCGCGAGCGTTTTTCTTGGCCACCTCGAGCATGTTTTTGCTATTATCAATACCGAGTACTTTAAAACCATTTAGCGACAGCCCAATAGAAGGATTGCCGGCGCCACAACCACAATCTAAAACCCGAAAAGCGCCCCTTTCTTTAAAAACCTTGGTTAAATACTCAACCAATTCTAGATCGAAGTAGTTCTGGAAACGAAAAAGTGCATCATAATATTTTGCGACTTGATCATGCGCATTTATCATCATTTCCACCCTCTCTACTTAACCGCGCTTAAAATCTTGTCTTTTTGATAGTCTACTAGCGCTTTCATTATTTCTATCGGTGGCTCGCAGACTTTATCACTAGGGTTCTGCAGTGCTTTAAAGGTACATTCTCCCCCGCAAAGAAACTTTGCTTGGCAATCCCTGCATCTAGTCAGCTCATCTACAGAATCATAATGCCAAACGATAAGCTTGTTTGATTCAAAAGATAGCCTTGGGAAAAACTCACCAACAGACATTTCGGATTGACCAACTGCAGATGGACAAACATAAACAAGATTATCAGGGCCAAAAAGATAATTCTCGCCCGACGCTGCACCGCAAAAATGAACTTTTGGATAGGGATCACGACACTCAACATAGCCAAGGTTAATCATAAGGGTATCAAGAACGTGAATTGAGTCAAAGTCATCAAAAACTTTGGCCTCTGGCAACTCTGTTCTTATCTTTATGATTTGTTTTGCCGATTCCAGTTCCGATAGACAGCTACTCCCATTACCCAAATCACAATGCCGATTGTTTACCATGGTAAAGTGGCAAATGAAGTTCGACGAATTTGTCCATCCTCTGTTCATTACAAAACGAACAAACTCTGGAAACCTCTGGACTCCTTCTGCACTTAAATTCGTCCTTACCTGAACAGGAATCTGAGAATCAAGGTATTGATCAACAGCGTTGGTAACGGCTTCAAAAGTACCCCTACCATTGGCGTAAATACGAGTTTTGTCATGAACTTCTTTTATACCGTCAATAGTAACCTGAAGAAAATTGATGGTATCTCTGTATTTCATAAGCAGGGGAAGAAACGATACAGCATGAGTACCATTGCTAATAACGTTTACTAGATATTTTCTCTCATCCGCCTTTCTTAGGATAGATTCAATTGCATTAGTAGTTGTAGGAAGTAGTGGCTCTCCCCCATATATATTGAGATAATGTGAACGGCCAACGTCAGCAATGCTATCCATGGCTTCGAAAGCAGCAGCAATCTGGTCCTCACTCATAACATTAATTCGCTGCCTATTTTCTCCTTCAAAGCAATAAGGACAACGAAGATTGCAATTATAAGTCGGGCAAATCCAAAAAGTGAAAGGGTCTTTTTTGACCGTATCATGATAGAACTTTTTTATCTGACCCAACAAATCCTGCTCTTTCTCTTCTGAATCAAACAGATAACCCCTTTCGATTAGCACCTTAACAACGTCAGAACCTAACCCTGAAACAAAGAGATCGTCAGGATTATTGTTTAAAGCTGCTAGCGCCTGAAACTGCTCTCTGGAAATAATATCGACTGCTCCGGTTAAACCATTAACCAGAATCTCATAATCTCCACACGGACAGTTAATTACATAATTTCCCAAGTACACTCTAACCACCTCCAAATTCGACGTTTATAATTTCAAGCAACCCATTCATTTTTAAGAAAACTACTCTCTTTTAGATTCCAGCAGTATATTTTTAAGGATCCTCTTATTTTTAATTAAGAATAATATATTATAGCTAAATTAAAGACATTTTGTCAACGCCTTTTAGGATGCGAATT
>JBGFRY010000031.1:0-15654 GCA_041694845.1 Microcaldota archaeon | reverse complement strand
ATGAGTTCTTTATATTTATCCTTTAGTTGGCTGTAGTTATTTCATCTATTGTGTTGCTTTTCCTTTAGGTGCTTGCTTGACAGATTTTTGTTTAGTAACTTCTTGCTTTTTATCTTGTAAAGGTGATTGTGGTTTAGGTGTTGTTTCTGGTTTAGATATTATTTCTATTCCTGCTATTTTTACTGCCTCTTCAAGTCTCTGCACTTCAATAGTTAGTTCTGTAACTTTTTCTAATAAACCTTTTTCAATTACATTACCATCCTCTCCAAGAACTCCGTTAAGTGTTTTATGCAATACCTTTATCCTTGTTTGGACTGGCTTAAGTTCTCTATCTATTGCAGTTCTTTGTTCTTCAGCTTGAGTTGATTTGTTATCCGTTAATGCCTCGTACTTTTTTAGTAAAGTTCTTTCCTGTTCCCGAAGTGTTGAAAGCTGTTTCATTAATCCTGCTTCTATTTCTTTATTTTCTGCCAGTTCGATTTTTTTCTGATTAAGAATTTCTTTGTCATATTGTGTTACTATTGGAATTCTAACTTTGAGAACAGATAGCGACACATCTACTCTGTCTTCTAATGCCTTTATAATTCCTCTAATTTTTTCATCAATTTTCTGCATTTCTGCTTTTTCTGCTGGAATATCCAACGGTTTTGCTAGTGCAATTCCCATATCGTTTATTTCGCTAAGTAGTTTTTCATCTTCTCCAATTCCTATACGTACAATTGAATACATATCATTGATTACTGGATAATTTGCTTCATTCAAGAATGCAGTAAAATGCTGTGCAGGAAGCGCATTGCGTAAAAGTCTATCCATCCATTTTTTTACTTCTGGATGTTCTGTTAAGTATTTTTGATTCGCATTAACAGACTCTGCAAACTTTGGATGTGTGGCAGTATATTCAACATCTGTTGCAAGTAATTTAAGTTTAGCAAAGAATTCTTCTTGGGGTATTACCTCTTCCGTATCTAAAGCATTTTGCAGTTGCTCGAACAATTTGCGTTCAAGTACAGCTAGGTCTTTTGGTTTTCCTTCTCCTTCACTTTTTGCTGCTAACGTAGTCTTTACATCTTCTTCAAATTGTCTGTCAAAATAAATAAGCAATGGCATGTTTTTCATTTCCATTTCTAATACTTTAATGAGTTTTAATAGTGCATCTTTATCTGCATGATCTGTTAATTTATTTAATTTCATTATATTGGCATTAATTGCATTTTCATATTTTTCAGTTGCAGCTTTTTTAAGTGCTGTGACAGCCTTATCTAAAAAGCCGTTGGTAGTGAGCATTAATTCCCATGTTTTCTGTTCTTTCAAGTATTTTAAAATACCTGGATTATTTCGTAGGAATTCTGCATTCTCTGCTGATAAGATTTTGTTTGTTTCAAGCTGAGTTACTTCAGCAGCTACAAATGCTCTTTCAACTTTTATTGTAGATGGAAGTAGTTGTTTACGATAGTTTTCTAATAGATTTATTTTTTTTCTTTTTTCTTCTTCAGTCAATGGTCTTTTCAGTTCTACTGCACTAAATTCTTGAAGTTGTTCTGTTATGCTTTGTGTATATAATGGTGTGACGAAGCGATTCAATAAATAACCACCTCCTTTATATGCCCCATAATAAGCAGTTATAACTATTGCTGCCAAATGCACTAACCATCTTCCCAAAGTCCTATATGGTATTGTTTTAAATAATCTAAGAGGTCCGCGGTCTAAGAATACTGCGTTCCGAGAAGAAACAGTTGTTAAACGTTGGTTTTCGAGATTCGATTCATACTCTCTCATGTTATTTAACAATTTTAGTGACTCTCTTCCAACAGGATTATTTGCTATTGCTTCTCTTAACTTCATTTTTTCAGGATAAAGTAAAGCTTCTATGTTAGTAATAGCTGCATCTACAACTTTATCATAAGCTGCAAATTGCTGCTGCACCAACATTGCTCCTGCTTCGTGCTGCTGGTTAGCACCTGGTGCTCTTGGTACTGTGCTAAGAACTTCATCGCATAGATTTCCTATATACTCTATGTTTTCATTGCCTTGAAAATAGTTATTAAGTGCTTGATTAACTAGTGGTTGTGATTTTAATCTTAAACCTGTTTTTAATTGAGTAAACCAATTTTCGCGTAATTGAATCTTTAGGTTATCAATCGCATTATCTGGACTACCAGTAGATGTGAATATATTATCAATAAAAGCAGGGTTATTATAAATATTAAGTAACTGGAGTTTCAACTCATTTCCTATTTTATCCATATAGGTATAAACATCACTCCTGCACAGCAACTGCTTTCTCTCAAGGCCTACAAGAATATTAAATACTTTATCACTCTTTGCAAGAATTCCTGATAAAACAGAATTTATCGCATTGTACAAAGTATTATCATTAAGCGAATCATGACGAAAAAGCGCTGAAAATAGGCATTCTGCCTCTTGCAATGTAAATAAAACACCTGCACCTGTTTTATTTATAAGTTTTCTTTTTACTTCGTCTTTTACATAATTTTTAGAAGAAGTTTGGTCTATTGCATTATTTAAATTATTCAAAACATTTCCACTAGCAGTAACAAAATATGTAACATCGCGAACTGAGAGCGAAAAAGATCTTAGATGCTCGTTAGCAGCATCAACATATGGTTTATAAAATTCATTTTCTGTCTGTAAACTTTTTTTTATAAATAGATTTTTTACAGTCTTTACAGTCCTACTTGCTGATTCTGCAACTCTTGTTTTAAAAGTCTTCCAGCTCATCAAACCCACCTCAAATCCTTATACTAATCATTACAAAATAATTTTGTTAGGTAGTATTTTTAAAATAAGTGGTTAAAGAGGGAAAGGCGTATTACAAAATAAATGATTATTATTCAAAGATTCGAAAGGTCGAAGTATTCTTCAAGTTTTCTTTTAAGTTTATCATCAATCTTACCAGAATACAAAAGATTAAGAAGTTGCTTTGGGCCACCGAAAAATCCTAGCTGTATTAAAAGCTCATTAAGCTCCACTCTTGCCAACTCCGTTTCATCAGTACTTAATTCTTTCGCACTTTCTAAAGCCTCTTTATATTGGACTGCTTTTGTTAGATTAGATAGTGACACAAGTAAAGGTGCGACAGCAGGCGATACTGTATCTAGCCGCATTAAAAGAATAAGTGCATCTGCTTCAATATCAACATTTACAACAGGCTCAATTTTTACAGGTACTACTTTTTTTGACAGTTCAGATTGAATTGTAGTTGCAATTAATTCTGCGATTGTATTTTCAAACTCCTCTTGCTCTGCAGCAATTCTTGGTAGGGATGCAGACATATATGGTACAAAACTAAACGTAACAAAAATTGTGCTTTCATGTTTTTGCATTTTATCCCAGAACTTAACCCAAAAACCTTGCTTTGTGAGAGATGGTTGGACATCAACAACAGTTGGCAGAGGCGACTCTCCTGCTTTCTTAGGCTTTGACTTCTTTGATAATAGATTATTAATCTGCTTAAGAATTCTGACCTTCGCTTCTCCTAAGCCAGCCAGTACTAATGAAAATCCGTATAAAGACTCTTCACTATTCTTCTTTGCAATTCCACTACCGATTAGATAAAGACCATATCCTGCAGTTCCTAAAGGCACTACCTTTAAAGCAACATTTGTACTTGATATTACACCTTTAGTTAATTTTGATGTTGCTTTGACTCCTTCAAAAGCAGAGCCAGCAGCACCAAATGCAAGCGTTGATGCAAATAACATATTTATCAACATATCTGTTTTGTGCATGCTTCGAGCATTTTCTAGTTTTATGCGATCTTCATTAGATAACTTTGGATTTTTTAGCAAACTATTAATATCTGCTATCTTTAAGCTGTTGTCAATTGCAATATGTGTCATATCTGTAAAGAAAAGCATTCCAATAGAGTTCATTGCCGTTTTCCGTACAGCCGAACCAACAGTAGCGCTGCCTATCAAACCAGCGATACCTTTGCTTAGTACTGTTGCTGCGATTAATGGCCCATAAAACCAGTATTTGTTATCATTCCAGAAATAACTAAATGCAACAGCCCTAGAATTGCTTTCGCGAATGTGTTTTACTTTTATGTAAGTATCAAGCAATTCTTTATATACTTTACAGAGCACTGCAAAGCCTTCTGGGGTTTGGATAACACGATGTATTTCAGCATCAATTTCCTTCTTAGACATACCGTAAAAAAAATTTGGGTGGTTTTTTCCTTGTATTGAGAGTAGCCTTTTCATGAGAAGTACTTTTGGATTTTTTTCTTTCCAATACTTATAAACCTGAGAATATAGAGATAAATGCAGCGGATTGTTGCCAGCCACATATTCATAAAAACCTTTTATAAATTTCTTTTGTGCACCTGGAGTAGTTTCTGGAATTGCAGGCCATAAGAAATAACGACTAAAGGCAAGCATTCCATATACCTCGCCAAGAGCTGTTAATTTATTTTCATTATATAATAATGAATCTTCTGAAAATCTAGTTTTGCTTTTTATTCTGTCAAGTACAAATGCCAGAAGTAAGGCTCTTCTTTTCAATTGCATTTGTGGAGATTTACTTAGCTTGTCTTCGTAAAGTTCCAATGCTTTAGTTACATTTAAAGTATCTGTATCTCTAACAACTCCAAACATAGATATAACAGTTGCCTTATCCCAATCGTCGAGTAAAGAGTATAATTTTGCAAATGCATCTGTGAATATACCAACTGTCAATTCTGTCTGGATTTTTGATAGATCTGAATCCAATTGTTTTTGTTCCACGAGTTGTTCGAATTCTTTATCTATTCTAGCTACGTTAAGTGTTTGTGTCAGATAAGATAACATTTTCAATGCAACATCACTGTGAACGTAAACATGCTCAATTGCTATTTTAAGTTTTCCAAGCTCTTCAAAAGCCTTGAATACCTTTTCCTCTTCCTTGCGCATTTCTTCTTCTGTTTTTATATTGCTATAAGAAAGTATAGATTGGTATATTTTGTTAAGTACTTTCTCAAATTCCACTTCTAGTTTTTTATCTCCTTTAGCCCATATTTCCACAGATTCTTTGTATTCTTCGCGAATCCAATCCTTAAGAAGAGCAACTCTCTGAATTTTATATTCTGTAAATATATCACTTAGTTTTTTCTCAGCTTCTTTTGTTTTCTCATTATTACCATCTATGAGCACAGCGAGATATTGCACTGTCATATTGATAATTTCGTTTGTTGCATTAACGAATTCTTGTTTATGTGTTCCTAAGCCTTCAAACAAAGTTGATTTTTTTAAGAGGAACATTAATGTAGGGAGAACCTGATTAAACGCAAGAAAAAATGCGTCTTCTACTTTTTCAGCATCGGTTTTTCTAGAATCTGTTGGTTTCAAGGCGTTATCTATCCTTTCTAGAAATTTTTTTCTTGTTTCTTGACTCAGTATGTTTAAAGCAGCCTTACACTGCTCTGTAAGCTGACTAGGTTTTTGTGGATTTTTAAGATAATTCCTTAGATTTTGTAGCTCTGTAGAATGAATTGTAAACAGATAAGTTTTATCCTGCTCTCCTCTATCAGCTGGTATTTTTATTGTTTTAGGATATGGCAATGACATAATAAAATAATTAGGTTGTTGTATATTTAAAATAATAACTCACGCTTTTTTTGTGACTTATTTACTAGGTTTTCGGTAGATTTTTAAGTGCTATTGGTATAAATTATGTATTATAATAAAAATTAAAAACTACGTAAGAGTAAAGGTGATATTTATGTCAAATGGTGGCGGCATCATACAAAAAGAATCTTATGAAGAACTTGCTGCTAAGATTTCTACAGAAATACAAATTGGCAAAACTCGATATTTTGTTAATAATACAGGTAATCTTGTCATTCCAAAAAATATGGATTTAGAAAAGTATGTTAAAAAATTAAGAACTGATGTTTTCGATAGTGTTGAATTTAAAAATAATGTCCCATTTGGCTTTAAAAGTTATGGCAAGTTTGGAGATGATTTCCGTAACTTTTTAAAGCTCTTGGATAGTGTTAATAAAGATACTGTTAATGAAATATTTAAGGGAGAAAGAGGCAAAAATTTTGCTGGCAACTTCTTCTCTGCAGTTGATCTTCACATACAATCAAAAGGAATTAAATTGCTAGATGAGAGCGGTCAAATACTAAAGAGGAATATACTTGAATTCTTTGGCGTACAGAATTATGAGCAAATTTCTAATTATGGAAGAGTATTAAAGGACATAGAAAAGGTTGCTGGTACTGCTAGCTTTAATTTTTCTAAAACATTAACAGAATTAGAAAAAACTGTAAAAATAGCACTTCCTGAACCTGGAAAAATGACTCCTGTATTTATTAATTTGCAGCAATCGATAATTAAAACATTCAAAGGAGTGGAGAAAACAGGAAAGAGTACGGAACTTGCAAAGTTTTATCAAAATCTTTTTGATGTTGGTGGATTCTTTAAAAGAAAATTGACAATGACTCCTCTTTCTGATGCACTTAGAATAAGTGGAGTTGACAGTGCTGCAAAACCTTTGGAGATTCATGGTATTCTCAAAAAAATGGAGAGAGGCCAGCCAGTAACAGATAGAGAGTTCATTAGGATTTTCACTGCAAGATATTTGACTGCTACGGAAGCTGTACAGGAAAATATGCTTAAAATTATGAAAGATAAAGGACTTGATGGGCCATTTTCTGCTGCACTTTCAAACTATGCTCAAGAGATTAGTTGGAGGAATGTATTAACAAGTAAATACCAACAAATACGCGATACACTAACTACTATGATCGAATACACTAAACAGGCTGGTGAATTTGATAAGGTAAATGAACTTGAAATAGTAAAAGAAGGATTAGAAAAAGCATATAATGATAAGGATGGAATGGCCGTTCCTTCACAGAGCGGGTTTAAAGAACTCATAAGATCACGTAGTATAAAACAATTACGCACTTTGTTATGGGGAATTACTATTGGAGTAGGTGTGTATTATGGAGTTAAAGGTGTTAACTATCTAGGTGCAGATCATGTTTTAAATAAAAATCCTGGCATAGAAACAGTTTGGAATATAATAGCTAGCAATAAAACAAGTAAATGGGTTAAATTTTTTGAATTTTTAGAAATTCCAACATCACTTGGAGAATGGAACAAAGCAACAAAAGATGAAAAAGAGCAATGGGCTAATAAATTACGTGATATGGGGGTACTCATGGCAAACGGATCTCTTGTTAAAACAGGATTTGAAAACAAAGAATTTAACGATGTAATGTATTTTGAAGAACTTGGTAGTGATAAAAACCAACTATTTACTTATTTAAATAAAGAACAGCAGAAACAGCTTGCATACGATCTTTACGCAAGATATTGCGGGAAATTGAATGTAAAACAAGGAGAAGAGGACCTTCTAATTGCATTTGGAAGTATTGGGAATGCATTTCCAAAGAGACAGCAGACAGGAAATAGTAATAAAGCACTCCACTATTTTTACACATTTATGCTAGCGCACAGTAATGAGATATATAAAAATGTACAAGTAACTCCAGGCTTCCCTGAAAATAAAATACAATTTGACTACTATATGATTTCCGGCATGACACATGCGTTTCGTCATAGGAGAGGATTAAACACATCTGAAAGAGAAGTAGTATTTGGATATTTAAAAGATAATATAAAAGAG
Organism: Microcaldota archaeon; assembly: GCA_041694845.1. Classification (GTDB taxonomy): domain Archaea; phylum Micrarchaeota; class Micrarchaeia; order Anstonellales; family Bilamarchaeaceae; genus JBGFRY01. The sequence continues at coordinate 8,019 of JBGFRY010000031.1, read as the reverse complement.
CTATATGGATACAAAAATCCAGAAGGGTGGAAAGCTGATACCTTCATGTATGAATTAATCGGGCTAAGTACACGTATTTCTAATTTCAATTTTGAAAATGTTAGTGCTCTGGTTGTTGATGCTGGAATTGAGGATTTGTTGTACAATCCTAAAATAGCGAAAGGAAAAGAAGTGGAACAAACATATTTTAATTTTTTAGAATTAGCAAATGAATTGCAAGGTAAAGAAAAGAAAACAGCTTATGGAATAGTTACGTTTGCCAAACAAATTAAAATATTACCTTCCCAAACAAATCTTCCACAAGAATTGATTGGTAGAGAACCTATTGACGTACTTGCTTATCTTGAAAATAATGGCGTATTGACTAGTATTAGTAATATTCCTAAAAACGTTGGTAAACCAAGTATAATAAGCTTTAGCATACTTAAGACTACACAAACATATATAAAATTTGACGAAATGCTTAAGAAATATGGTTATAATATTGAGAACAAACCAGTAAAAGATGATGTAGGAGATAAGGTATTTATTAAAGCAATAGGAATACTACAAGGATATGCTAATAGTTTGGCCAGAATAAATGATCCTACTCCAGAACAGACTGCGTTAAAGAAATTCGTTGAGAATGAACTAGATAGAATTAAACCTTTAATTGAATCCTCAGATGTGCAGATACTCAAACAACCACAAAAAAAAGAGAAAAAAAAGGCAAGTAATTAACAACAAAATTATTAGACAATAGCCATTGTAAGAGCCAAGTGATCTGATTTATAATACTTTATGCACTAATAAATTTAATTATGGCAGAAAAAATCAATTATATTAATGAAATAGCTCAAAATATAGAAAAATTAGCACGAGACGAACTTTCTTTAGAAGAAAAAAATGCACTTATTACAAAAATCAAAAATATGAGAATTGGAGAAATTGATAAGCTGGCTAACATTAAAAATAATCCTATCTCGCAGTCTACTCTTCTCAAACCAATTGTTGAAAGATTTCCAAACTATCCAGGTTATAGTGTAAGCAAATTCTGTAATGCATTATATGAAGTTAATAACGCAGTGAAGAATCAGAAGTTACTTGAAAATGTTCGAAAAAAATATAAAGACGCATTTGTAAACGTCATCCTGATAGAAGTATATTTTAAACAAGGAAAATTTGATAAATTTACAGATGCGATGTTAAAAGATACATCTGTAGAAGCATCAAAATACTCAGCGTTCGCTACATTGTTTAATAACTACTTAAAAAAAGATAGACAGTTCTTATTATGGTTAGTAGGGCCTGCTAATTTAAATAGTAAGGTAACTAACCTAAGTAAAGAAATTTTAAAACCAAATAAAGATAATGTTGGGTTAGCATTAGATGCTTTGAGAAGGTATTATAAACTAGAAGATAATGCAACACCACTCCAGATAATCACAACTTGGGGAGAAAAAGGATGGAACATTCAACAATCTAAGATTAATGAAGAAAAGAAAGATAAAACAATAGAGCAAAAAAAAGAAGAAGAAAAACCAAACATAATTCGTATTCCTATACCGTTCTAGTGAACTACCTATTGACAAGTCCAAGGGTCTTCTGCTAGTATTAAATAAAATTTAGTTCACGAATTATGCGACAGCATATGATTTACCACCTATTTAGAAGATTTAAAAATAGTTCTAAGCAATATCTTATATATGACTAATGGAAAACTTAAATTAATACAGTTTTCATTTCCAGAATTAGAAGCAAACGCAGAAGATTTACTTCGCTTAAAACCAGATAAAACTATAGAAAAACTTAAAAATCTCTCTCCTTACCAATTAGGGCAATTCACAACTTATTTTCTATTTCAATTTTGTAAGCTTACTCCTAAAGATAGACAGGAGAGTGATAATGGAAAACAATTATTTCGACTTATGAATAAGATATTGGGATTAGTAAAAGATTGGACAGAGGATAGGAAAAAAGAGTATAATAATGGCCGTGCTAATGAAGAATTAATAATTGGGCTTAGAAAAGATCAAGAATTTGGAGCAATAGACAGTGCTCTAGGAAAATATATTAAATATAAACAAGAAAAAGGAAAAGACGCAATATCATTTCTTATATATCTTCTGGAAGGGCATGATAAAGATACGCCAACTATATTACCAATAAAAATAGAAAAGATTGATCCTCTTGCAGATATAAATGAAAAAGTGATTAATGATTTTATTAAGTCTTTTAATATTCCAGTAGTAGATGGCGAATTAAAGCAGAGTAAAAGTGCAAAAATAATAGAAGGATTTTCAAAACATTTCGGTGTGGATAAACGTACTGCTAGCGATGTCGCTAAAGCATTAGTGCATTATTATTTTATATTAAACGAAAATAACAGAAAGTTATTTGTAGAATGGATTAGTTCACTTGAGCAAGAAGAGAAGAATGCGTTAAAAAATAGTATTACAACTGTAATAAACGCAAGAAAATATGAGATTCCTACTGATATTGTAAGCAAAAGATTTAATGAATGGAAACAGTTAAGAGAGATTCCAGACTTAAAAATTAGTGAAAAGGTATTAGAAAAATATCCTCCGCGCATTAGAGAAACAACTGCTCAGGAATTTGCAGAATATTTTGAGAAATCACCAACTGGTTTAGGTATAGAAGACTTGCTATTTCGTTTAGAATATCTAAATGAAAGACAAAATATTCTTAAGACAGATATAACCATACAAAAAGATGTTGAAAAGAGTCAGAAGCAACTTAATGAAGTAAACGAAGAAATAAGTTACCTTGACTCTTGGCTAAATAAATTTAAGCTTATTGACCAAAAGAAATTAGATAAAGTAGAAAGAGTTAGAAAAGGAATAACGGACTTAAGAATGGAACTCGTGAAAACAGGAGAATTGTATCTAAATTTTATTGGGCCAGAGAACCTAAGGTTTATAGAAGGATTAGATGGATTGCGATCAAATAATAAAGAATTGTATAATATTATTGCTAAATACCTTAAAAATATAGATAATAGAACACAAAAAGTATTTGAAGGCTTGGACATAACCGCAGATGATTTCATTAAAAAAGCAACTAAAGAAATAATAGATAAAGTTAGCGAAAAAGAAGTAAAAGGAGGCCAAGCAATATGGGGGAATGAATGGCATCAAACTGCTAGGCCAACTCTTGAGAAATCAGCTAAAGAACTAAACAAGGTTGTTGCTTATAATAGGATAGCAACTATTGATGAACCTATCATTGCTGCTGCATTTTATAAATATGTTGAAGCTGTCAAAAAAGCAGGAGTAGAAAGTCTAGAAGCAAAAATAACTGATGTAGAAGTAGTGTTAAGGCTTTACCATCTTCACCCGTTACTTGCGTTGAAATATTTCACTGCAGCAAAACACCTTACTGAAGTATGCGAAGGAAACCCAGAGGCATTTAGAAAAGCATTATTTGGTATTTTGATTAATGTTGACAGGATTGTAAATCCTTTTTTTGTAACCACCCTAACTGATGTGGCTCAGTTAAATGCACGTGAAGCAGTAAACAAGCTTGAAGCTGCATTTGATGACCTTATGTTAATAAAGCGATCAGCACTTGCGCAATACACCTATTATAATTTATTCGATGAAAATATCTTTATCAACCAGTATCCACCACATGTTATAGAGCAAAAGCCGCCAGCCTGGAAACCACAGCTATTAGCACCAGAAGTAAGAGGAGTAGGATTTATTCCTCCTTATCCATTTCCGAGAATTATAAATACAACACCATACTTCACTCCATTTTTAGCAGGTGGAGTTGTTACTACTTATCCATATGGTGGTATTGTTACATTACCTCGTTTTCCTTTCAATATAGTTGAATCAGGTGCTAAAGCAGTAGGAGCTGCGTTGGATCGTTTTGTATCACAAGTGCATTTTGTCGTAATACCTCCTGATTATCTTCCTAAAGTACATATCTCAAGATTAAGCGATACTCGTTTACTAAATGAGATCAATATGGCGTTCATCTATAAGAAACCGTCAGAATATAGTGGCGAAATAATTGGTGGCGGAATCGCAGCAGGATTTGTAGGAAAAAAAATTATGGAAGATTGGCAATTAATTGGTGGAGGGCTTGGATCACTAATCACACCAACAGGTGGTGCTGCAGTAGGTGGTGCAAAAACAGGAATAAGTACTTTTGCAGGATTTTCTGCAGTAGCTATTCCAATTGGATGGTTAAAGAAATTAAGTGGAAAAGATGGAGAAATAGGAATTGAAAGCGCAGTTGGTGGTTACGAGGAATACAATGATAAAACAAAAGAATTTATAGTGCAAGCATTAGGAAAAATATGGGATCCAAGCAATCCAAAACAAACTTTTTTTGCAGTGAGTGGTCAGGTAGATGCAGAAGAGAAATCATGGAATAGGGCAAAATATCTTTATATTGATAAAGAAGGGACGATTTATGAGCTAAAAGGAGGAACAAGTGATTTTGTTAACATGCATAATTATTTAGCAAGTTACGCAGATAGACAATTTGGAGGGAATTGGATTTATACATTGAATATTGAGCCAACTATTGCTAGAGGTGGTGGTGCTGTTGCATTTGATGCAGGAAAAAATGCATTTTTGATTCAAGGTCAGGCAGTTCCGTTATTTATCCAGCAGATACAAGCTGAAGTTAATACAACTGAACTAAAGAAGATTGAAAATAATATAATAGATATTAATACCAATATAAAAACTCAAAATGAAGCAATAAACAAAGCGCAAAAAATTATAGATGATCCGTATGCTAATCAGAAAGCGAAAGAAGAGGCTAAAAAAGATAAAGAAAAGGCTGAGATAGAAATAGAAAAGCTTAACAATGATATAGAAAAAAAAGATAAAGAAAAGCAAACTATTCTACAGAACCAACCACCTTTGTTACTGAACTGGACAATTGCAGGCGCGCACACTGAAGAAGTAACTAAAGATAAAACTAAAATTTATACTTGGTCATTGCCAGGGAAATTCCTTAGAATAGGACCTACTGATGATGAGAGAAAATATTTAGTACAAGATTTAGTATTATCAATTAGAACCATAGAAGGAGAGAATGCATATGAATGGAATTTTGGTATTGGTGGTGCAAAAGTTCCTGAATCTGGAACGGCGTGGAGAGGCGGGATTTTCTACAAATCGCAAAAAGTAGATAAGTCAACACTTGGGTTTGGTGCGTATTATGAAGCAAGCGCAACTAATCTAGAGGCGATTGCGATGTTCAATGAATCTCAAGAGACTATAAAATACATACAAAGCCTTCATAGAATTGGTGGTACGTTATATGGCAGTGGGTCTCTAAACAGCAGGATGGTAATTGGTGGGTTGTTACACTATGTTGAGCAGTTCAAATATCAGGAAAGAGAAGGATTTGACGATGATACTGGTTTCTGGAGATTAATAGGATTCATGAAAGCACTGCAATCAGAATTTAAAATTAGAGTAGATGTAACAAGAAGAAGTGGCTTGGATGAAATACTGACTGCATATGATAATCTTAGTAGAGATGTACAAAAAGACCCAATCAAGGCAGTAGGATTAATTAATAATTTCAAATCAGAATATGAATTGAAATTAAAGCGTATATATGATCACTATTATTTGGGAATACAGTTAAACAAAGACTGGTCTCTTGAGTTAGATTTAGTTATGCGTGAGCCACCTGATAAAGGATGGAAAGGATGGACTGAGCAGAATATAGAAACTGCAGCTGGGCGTACTCTTGTTACTTGGAGAACTGGTTACTGGACAGCTTATGCTCTTGTCCCTGTGCATGAGTTTACTACTCAAACAATGCCTGGTGAGCAAACAGTAGGAATTATAGGTAGTGGTTTTGGTACTGAAGCTTTTGATGGTACTTTTTTTCAGAGATTTGCAGTTCATGGTGGTGTGTTATTAGGTTTAAAAAGTGCTGGCAGCCGAGAAGGAATGGAGATAGAAAGGGTAGGAGGGTATACTCAAGCTGCAGCGCTACTGTATTCAAATGTCCTGTCTGATTCTAATAAATATAAAAAACTGGTGCAAAAGTATAATGACTATCAAGAAGCAGTAAAATTAGAAGATTTCGGAAAAATACCAAAAGAAGTGCGAGAAATTATGTGCAGAGAAATTAGAAGCGTTCGTTTTGAAATCTTTGAAGAGATGGAAGAATTACTTAGATCGATTACAAAACTGGACGATTATAATAAAATATCTAAAGAAACTCAGAATAAAATAAATGACTTATTAACAAAGATAGAAAATGCTGAAACCATAGAATCTAAGCTACTTGCAGATATAAATAATGATACAACTATTCCGCAAAAAGAGCGTAATGCAATAGATAATTTGCTCAAGAAAATAAAAGATGCTGAAATTATATCATCACAAATACTTCTAAAGATAGAAGATGGTGAAAAAATTAGTGTCATTACAGACTCGCAAAAAACAGCATTAGCAGAGGGATTGTATAATTGGTTTTATAATGAAAAAGCGAAGATACAGACATCATTTGATGGAAATATTCGTGCATATATCGCAGGCAGTAGCTATTTCTTCACAACAGATAAAATTTATTGGGATGTTGGTGCTTATGTTGAAATTGTAGAGCAAGCAAAAGCATATGTTATTACAGCTGGTCGCGAAAGGACTAGCATTTACAGTGGTATAGATGTGACGATTACCCCAACATTAATAGCATCAGGAGTTGGAGGAATTACTCTTACTGGCCCAACTCAAGTTAGCGGGGGGGTTTCACTTAAATATAAACTCCCATTTAGCGAATTAAGTCTCACTGGATTTGGCCGTTCAAGTTCTCCAATAGCGTATTCACATCCTGCATATCTTCCTTATAAATTTAGTGGTTACCCAGAGTTTGGGGTATCTTTGTTTGTTACGATTGGTGGAGGAGTAGCTGAACAGCCACCAACTCAAATGTTTAGACCTAACTATAGGGGATATGGGTATTAAGAACTAAAAAGAAACATTTAAATTTAGTGAATTCCACTACTATTCGTTATCTATTGAGGTGAAATAAATGAAATTGGAATTTATGGATTTTGAATTTTCTGAAGCTAAAAAAAATGGTTTTTCTTCTATGCCTACAGTAATAAACACGAATATTGATATTGCACATGTTACTCTAGAAAAAAACATTTTGCATGTAAATTTCTTATACAGTGCAACATACATGCCTAATGGAAGTTACTTAAGAATAGGTGGAAAAGCCAGTTTCAGTGGGTCTGAGGTAGCTGATACATACGAGGAATGGAAAAAAAATAGACGAATAAGTGGTTCAGCTGGTGAACAAATAGTAAATGTGATAAATTATACTGCATCTGTAAATGCTGTTTTTATTGCACGCGTGTTTGATCTTGCTCCTCCAATTGTTCCTCCAACAATTCGTTTTGAAATTCCAAAGAATACAAAAATAAAAAAATAAGAAACTATTTTTCTATCAACTTTTTTCCATGTTCGCTTGGCGTTATTTTTATTTTCCCATTAAATTTTTTATCAAATTCTCTAGTTAATTCTTTTCCATCCATAATTCGGTCTAAGAATATCGCAAGCGCAGCAACCTCGCTATGCGGCTGGTTTGTTATTGCAATATTGTAATTAGAGAGCTCATAAACCTCACGCGAAACGTGCTCTCCACCAACAACAACTAACAGGTTTTTTGCATTTTTCATCTCTGAAATTTTCTCTAGTAGTGGAATACCATACATTGTAAGATGAACAACAGTAAAAGTGTCTTTTTTGAAATTTTTTATCACATTCAAAAAATTTTTTTCATATTTTATGCTAAATACACCACCCCATCCATTAATAAGACGCAATACGCTGGACTCAAAACTAGAATCATGTTGGCCTGTATAAATTATCCCATCCGCACCAAATGCACGGGCTACAAGTGCAACATGCGTGCTAATACGTTCATCTCTTGGGATTCTATGGCCAAGCCGAAAGATAAAAATCATTTGATCATAAAAAGAGGATGAATAAAGGTTTAAAAGACTGCATTTGTTTATACATCAGTAGTTCC
>JBGFRY010000027.1:0-15769 GCA_041694845.1 Microcaldota archaeon | reverse complement strand
TCTTACAAGGAGTAAACGCAATAAATCATATCTATAACAACCCAACAATAACAAATAATATTTATGGAATTTATCTGAATCATTCAAATTATACTAACATTTCTAATAATAACATCTATAACAACACCGCTACCTTCCCAGGGGGAAGTATTTACTTAGTAGACTCTCAGTACAACACATTATTAAATAACAATATAAGTGGAAATGGAATTCTACCATGGTATGGTATATCTCTAATTATTTCACCAAATAATGCTATTAGTGGAGGAGAGATTCATTCCCTATTTGAGAGAGGAATTTCAATAGAATCTGCTAGCAACTCAAATAACATCTCTAGAGTGACAATTCGTAATGTACGAAGTGGCATCTCTATAGAATCTTCAAATTTAAATAATATATCAGATAATGTTTTATATGACTGCGGAAAAGGTGTTTCAACAAGAGCATGTATTGAATTAAATAGTGCATCAGGAAATATAATTACTGGGAACAACATAACAAATGTAACATACAAAGCAGTCTGGGCGTATAATGGTGCCTCTCTAACCCAATTTGCAAACAACATAATAAGAAATGCAACTTATGGAATAGAGGTAAATAGATCTACATTTGCATTTTCAGGAAATAATTCAATACTCTCAACTCCTTCTGGAGGAGTTGATTTGTACATCTATAACGTTACTACATTTACGACTCAGTCATTTTTGGTTCTTGGAACTCATTTGAATTATAACATTGAAGCTGCAAACAATCTATCTATTAAAGCAGTCAACATGTCAGCTACTGAACTTTCAATAAATGATAGTAACCATGGGATAACCCTTACTGGTACTGATGCTTCAAGTGCAAAAATTGTGAAAACTTCAGGCTTATATGCAGGATTAAATGTAAGCAATTTATCAGGTTCAGCAACCCTAACTGTTACTCTACCTTATAACTCCTCAGATATAACTGGAGGATATTCAACTACCTATTTGGGTGTTGGCAAATACTCTAGTAATGTATGGACTCATCTTGGAGGGACTGTTAATGATATTGCAAATACAATAACAAAGAGTGGAATTACATCATTTAGCTACTTTACTCCTGTTGTTTATATCCCAACAGAAGCTGTTACAGAGAAGAAGAAAAAATCGCTTGTCTTATCAGTTGAAACTCATTGCATATCCACATTTACAAAAATGAAAGTTATTTCGATTGGTGCATCTTTAATATATGGAGGGACAATTTCACAACCTAGAACTTTACTTAATACTCTTACATATGCAAATTCTCTAGTAAAACCACTATGCAGGATAAAATCTACTAATAACGGCTATGCTATTGTGACAGTAACAGCTGATGAAAACGCAGAATCTGGTGTATTAGTGATATTAAATAAAGACGGAGTATATTATTCAGAAAATGTAACAGGAACTAATGGGGTAGTAACATTTAAAGCATTAGCTAATGGCTCTTATAGCTTAACTGCATCAAAAGCAGGAGGATATCATGATGGAACAAAATCTTTCATTATTAACTGCCCAAAATATCCTAATCCACCTCCGAATATAACTGCGCCACTAAATACAGTGTGGGACCAGGGAAACTGCCAATGGAACTGTGCACCTGGTTATACACTGAATGAAACAACAGATGAGTGCAGTAAAGTAGAAGAAGTACCACCAGTGCCAGGGTATAAACCAACACCTGAAGAGGAAAAGAGCTGTATTTCAGATGCAGAATGTGCTGATAGTGAATATTGTTCAGAAGGGTTCTGTCTTCCTGTTGAAGGAAAATGCGGGTATGCACTAAACCACAAATGGATTCAATATGAATGTTGTGAAGAGGAAGATTGTGACGCATTAGAAAAATGTATCGATCATAAATGCGTTCAAAAGAGCTACAATGTAAACATACCAGCAAATGCCGCTGTTGGAGATACAGTTACTGTAAACGCTTATGAAGATGGAAAACCACTTCAAGGATCAGTAACAATAAAAACACCTACTGGCGAATCAAAGGTAATAACTACAAATGAAAAAGGCGAAGCAACCCTTTTCATAGATAATGCAGGAAGGTACATTGCTGCATTGGTTAGTGATGGTAAAATCCTTGCATATTCTTCTCTTGAATCCAGTAAAAAAATATCACCTGACAAAGAGGAAAATGGAGTACCTGCATGGTGGGAAAGCGACAGTGCCAAAACAGCTGGTACAGTTATAGTTGTAGTAGCTATTTTATGCGTGGCATATTTCTATCTAAGAGGACGAGGAAGTATTGGAAGACGTTGGAAAGGTTATCCAAAGTAGTATAGCCACATATAACAGGTTGGTGGTTGTGGCAATACATGTAATAGCTTTTTAAACCTATTGCTACAAATTATATTATCAACAGCTATTTACTATTGCTGACTTTTATATTACATAAATAAGAAAATATAATGGTGGGAGTATGACCAATGAAACACGTATAACCGTTGATGATGTTCTTATTAGCACAGATGTAGATAAGTTGATAAAAGCATTAGAAGGACACAAGAAACTTTCCATAACTGATCTTCAAAGAATAACTGGGATGGAGAGAAGAACAATTGAAAAATGGATAGAAGCACTTGAAGAGGAAGGTTATGTAAGAATTGAGCATAAGATCACAGATAGAACTATTACTTGGTTAAATGATGAAAACATCGTGCATACAATCCAACAAGATGGCAAGTCTATTAATGAGGATACAATAACTCCCAAACCACCTAGAGAGATTAAAAATATTCCTAATTTCAACGTTGATAGTGAATTAAAGTCGCTTGATGAAAGAGATAGTGACGAAAAAGATGAGGTAGAGGAAAGAGTAAGTAAACTTGAGAAAAAACTTCGCGAAGATGAGTTAAGCAGTGAATCAACAATACGTAATGAGAGTGGTGACAATGAGGAAAAAACAGATGAAATTTTTAGAGTAATACCTTTACCACTTCAAGAAGAATCCAAAGAAGAGAACGACATTGAAAAAATTGAAATAAATCGTAACCAAAAACAAACGGATCTTGTTAGAAGTATAAAAGATAAAATCGTACAGAGAGAATACGAGGTTGATAAAAAAAAGAGCAAAGTACGACAAACAATAAACAAATACATAGATGAAATACAGCGCCAGAAAAGAGAAATCGAGAATCTGAAAAGAGAAAAAGAGCGGCTCTATCATGAGGATTATCTATCCATTGAAAGTAAAGCAGAGGCAGACATTGCCATATTGACTGAAAAAATTCTTGCAAAAGAGGAGCGTTTATTAGACCTTAAAGAACGAATAGTCGAATTGCCTGTTAAGATTGATGAAATAGAAAAGATGCAGAGAAGTATTGCACAAATTGAACAAGAAGGTAAGAGGACAGTAAATAATGTCGTTAGCCGGGTTAACAAATTTTTGGAAGATGTCAAGAAAACAGAAAGAGCACTTACTGTCAAAATTGACGAGGGAAAAAATGCAATTGAAACGTCACGTAATAAACTAGCAGAGATTAGTGAATTAGGTATTATAGTTACTAAACGTATTGAAGAGATAAGAGCTAGAGTTACTGATACAGAAATGCAGGTAGATGAACTTAACAAAACAATGAAAGATATGCTTACAGACATCGAGGAAGCAACAGAAATGAAAGTTGAAATTAGTGAAATAGAAAATAGGATTCATGGTGCTGTGGATAGAAAGGAAGAAGAGTTAGATATGCTAGTTAGTGAGCTAGAAGAAATTAAGAATTTGGAAGAGTGGGTTAAAGAGTATGTGAGAAATTACGAACAAAAAGTTGAAGAAATTGAAGATTATGCAAAAAGTAGCGAGAGTGAACTTGATGAATTGCGTGAACAGGCAGAAGCCAATCATCTGAAGAGGTATCTTAGCACACTTGATACTCTTACAAAAGATTATCAAGCAGAAGTAGAAGGCGTCATAGATACTCAGAAATCAGTAGATAAAAAAATAGAAGATGCTAAAGTAAAACTTAATAATCTCTTAACTGAGAGTCAAAATCTTATAAAGAAAATACAAAGCGACGCAGAGAATGTGAAAGATTTTGAAATTGGTGTCTCAAAAGTACGCGAGAGTATCAGTAAAGTCAAAAAAACAGTTGAAGAAAAAGAAAAAGAACGTGATAGATTAAAAGAAGATATAAGCAAGGTAAAGAAAAAGCGAAAAGAAAAGAGAGAAAAGAAAAAGAGAAGGTAAGTTTCTCATAATTTTTCTATTTCTTACTGCGTGCTTCGTCAACTACTGCGAGCCACGAGTCACCAATTTTTATTAGATAATTCCCAAACGTTTTACTAAGCGAGATACGCATTGGTCTGAACTTGCGTTTGCTTTCCAATGCAACAACGGTCTCGCGCTCGATTTTTATCATACCAACACGTCGCAAACGAGGGAGAACACGATTATAAAACGTAGCCTTTGAGATGTTATTAGAATTCACATATCCAGAGATATCATCGCCTCTAATTACATTTTTTTCTGCAAGCATTTTTACAAAACCAACTGCAATTTCGTAATATTTTGTCTGATAACGTTTTGAAAACACAAAGTTTACAATCTCTTCAAGAGTCCATAAGTTTCGCGTTAGTCTTTCATCATTATCCTGAAAAGATCTCAACTCTTGGCTATTATACTGAGGAAAATAAAGAGATTCTGAAGAAGGCACTCCGCGTGAGGCAATTTGTTTTCTATCTTTAGTTTCATGTTTTGACTCTTGTTTTTCTGTTTGTTCGTTTTCCATGCTTACTTATAAATTAGAAAGTAAATAAAAATGTACAGTACATCTAGTTATCGGGCCCGTAGCTCAGCTATGGTTTCCAGTTTCGCTGAATCGCTGATAGTTTTGAGTTCAGCACATCTTATACGAGAAACTGTAAACTTCTGAAATGGATAGAGCGAAATAAAAACGCTTAACCGTCCTAATATTGTTTAGCTCAATAGCAAGGCTATTGTCTACAAAGGTTGAGGTCGAGAGTTCAATACCATCTTTTCTTTAAAGAAAAAATGGTGGTTGTACCAAAAGAAAAAGTTTCGAGATCTTTTGTAAACAAAAGAGAAGATTAGAAACTACGAACTGGTAATCTCTCCGGGCCCGTTATACCTTCATTTATAAAATCTCTCCCAATTTGTTTTTTGTAACCAATTCAACACTATGATTATATTGTTGAAGTGAAAATACTGCGCGTTCACGTTCATTAAGTTTTGCCACTGTTGATTTTATATCAGATTCATTTTCAAAAACTATGAATGCTTTCTTATCAAATTTTTCACCAAAAAATCCAATCTCATAATATGGAGTAATAAACTTATAACCTTTTATACTAAACTCAATACCTTTTTTTATCAATTCATCCCGTATTATTCTACTTAGTACATTCTTTTTGATATCTCCTTTTCCTGCGAGTTGATAATACCCACCATAAGCATCAACTACCCCTTTTTTAAATAAATATTTAAGTACCTGTTCAACATTAGCCTCGGTTATTTCAGCGCCTTCGGTTCCATACTTTTTCAAACTAATAGCATATTCAGTCGCAGTTATAGGACCAGAGATATCTAGATCATGATGTGCATTCTCAAAAATCTCTATTGCTTGTTCAACTGTCATATTCATTTCTCGTCTTATTCCTGCTGCAGAGTCTGTAGTTTTTATAATATATATTGGTTTTTTTAGCAATCTCGCGCATATATAAACTAAAATCATAACTGTAAAACCAGGTAGGCCATATTTCAAATAAATATCAAAAAGTTCCTCTCTTCGATTTTCTACGATAACATCCTTTTGATTATCAAAAATAACAAAATGAAACGTTGTTTCTCCCTTTTCTATCTTTGCAGGTACGGAAACTACACCGTTGAATACAAAAAATTCCTTTGTATTGTTTGAATCACCAAGACTAACCTTAACTATCCCTTGTTTTAATGGCTTTGCATCTATGTCAACAGTAAATTTATAATCATGGTCAATATTTTCAATAAACTTTATTTGTAAATCTTTTACGTGCGTAGTAGTCCCACCAATCACACCAGAATTATCTGTAACTTTAATAATATAAGTACCTGGTTCGTGAAGTATATAAGATTTTATAAATACATTTCCTTCACTTACACGCTGCCATTTGTCTTTGAGTATCTCTGCTCCATTCCTTTCAATAACTACAAAAACAGTCCCATTGCTTTTTTTCAAATCAAATTTTATCTCAACGCTCTGGCCAGGAAATAACTCTGGCGTTGCATTTACTAAAAGTTGATGGCCAGTTAACAAATCAGAATCGTAGATAACTATCGAATTACTACTTTGCCAGATCGCTCGCATATAATTACTAGCTTTCATGTTCATGGTTTCAGTATAGCTTCTATTAAGTCCGCTTAACTTATTTTCAGTTCTGCTATTTGTTATCCAGCTATTTTCTAACAACTCTCTGAGCAGAGTAGTTAATGCATCCTTATCCTCTAAAAACTTGTCAACAGTTGTATCAATTACATGCAGCCTCTCCTTTGTTGACTGCGAAAGAGTGTTATACCACTCCTGTCGTTTTACCCCATTATCTATTATCAAGTCTTTTGCACCGATATAAAAAATAGTTCTATTAATGGTTTCCAGTTTCTCTAGGATATGAATTGGCATTGCACCTGTAGGGATAATAATGACCCCATCTTTTATTTCACTGAATGGATTGACTATTTTTGTACTATAACCTGCAGAATCAAGAGTTTTTAATTCTGCGATAAATTCCTCGAAGCGAGTCATTTCAACTCCGCTATCTTTTATAATAAAAATCTTTTTTGTTGGTTTTTCTTTTAATGTAAGTAATGTAAGTCTTGCATCTCCTTGGGCAGTATAGATAATATATCCAACGTCGCTAACTCTATCAAATTTCTGCAATGAAAAATTACCTGTTATCTGTTCTTTGTACTGGACTATCATGGGCGGAAGTAAGATCATTAATGATACAATGGCAATAATTACAACGAACAGAGCGATTAAAACAATATTTTTAAGTTCCATATTACGATCTTCTCTGTATCTTCTTTCTACAATCTTGCAGATGTCAAGAATTTCATTTCATTCTTATATATTGTCCTGACATCGCTAATATCAAGTAAAAGCATCAGTGGTCTTTCTAGACTAAGTCCCCATGCAAGAACAGGATAAATATTTGCTAATGGAATGGACACCTCTGGTCTAAATATACCTGCACCACCCATTTCTAGCCAAGCCTTCCTTTTTTCCAGATAAACTTCTACTTCCAGACTGGGTTCAGTGTATGGAAAGTAGCTTGGTCGAAAACGTATTTTTTCAAATCCTAAGCGGCGATAGAACTCATTTAATATCCCAAGAAGATTTCTGAATGTAGCTTTTTCCCATACTACGATTCCTTCAACCTGATAGAATTCAGTGAGATGTGTCGCATCTGTTGCCTCATTTCTGAAGACCTTACCAATTGCGAAATATTTTTTTGGTTCTTTTGTTTTAAGCGCTGCCAGTGCACGTGCAGAAAGAGCAGTAGTATGCGTTCTCAGAACACGGTGTCTAGATTCTTCTTCGGACCATTTATACTTCCATCCATCTTCATGTGCCTTTTTCACTCGATTAACAATTTTTTTATCAGGCAGTTCTGTTTTGCCAAAAAGATAGAATGTATCTGCAAGGTCACGTGCTGGGTGATCCTGTGGTTGGAACAATGCATCAAAATTCCAAAAAGTACTCTCGACTATGCTTCCATCCATTTCTTCAAACCCAAGCTCGATAAATATCTGCTTTATTTTTGTTGCAAGAATTGTAAGCGGATGTGGTTTACCTATTGGTGCATTTGGTCCTTCAGTGCTTAAATCAAACCGTACTTCTTTAGGAATGTCCTTTCCAAGCCACGTGAGAATAAGAGAAGAGATCTTATCTGCTTTAATAAACCCACGCGTAAAAAGTTCATCTAATAGCTCTGGTTCAGGTCTTTCACCATTAACAATGCGATCAAAAAGTGATAAAATCTGATTTTTATCCTCTTCAACTTCATTGTAACTTTTTAAAGGTTTTAGCATTCCTTGTTCGATCTCAACATAACCTTTTTTCTTAGCCCATCCAATGCCATATTTTCTCTCACTTTCATCCAATGCATCAAAGCTCTTGCCATCAGCAGCTTTTTTAAAAACAGCGAATTCTGGTAGCATATTTTTTTCTTTATATATTCTAAACTCATCTGTAACTATTAGTCGTTCTCGTTCCTCTTTTTTAATAGAAACATATCCTTGCTCTAGTAATGACTCAGCAAATTTTCTAACACTATCTATACTAATTCCAAGCGCTGTTGCTATCTGTTCAATAGATAATGAACCTTTATGTGCAATAAGCTCTGCTACTTTCTCCTCACCCTTATACATTCTAATCCACTTACAGCACTATTTCTTACTTCTTCGAATAGATTTTAGATAGATATATGCAGCAAGCAAAATGATTATAATTATTACTATTGCTATACCTTGAGGTCCACTGATAATACTCTCTACAGATTTAAATACCAATGAAAAAAACTCAGCGACTTCCATGCTTATGCTATATTCTACCTCAAAAATAAGTGAGAAGTGCACAAGCATCATATTGCTCCATTGAAGAAGCTTCATATCTTTGGCATAGTTCTCTGGCTCTGGGCTTATTTTGTAAACAGCGCTATTCTCTGGCAACTGTATTGATAATATAACGTGCTTATCTAATAAAATGTCTCCTTCCTGTGTTGTAGTGAAAGCAAGTGCAGCAGGGTTTAGGGAGTATCCAACTGTTCTTGGCTTGGGATTTTCTATAGTAAAAATGCCTGTTTTTGCAAGCGCCTTCCCAGTAGTTTTGTTATAATAAGGGGAAGCAATGTAATTGATAATAATCTCTCCTCTACAACGGTTAAACATTATACTGCAGTCTTTGAGTGTCTGCGGTGTTACTGTTAACTCTTTAACATCTACTATTGCATCATTAACATGCTTTTTCATATCTGTAAGGCGGGTTGAAGTTGCCCAGAACGAAAGATCATTTTTATCGAATCCACTTATATAAAGTTTTTTTTCGTAGTCGCCAATCACCATGAATTTTATTGATTCAGTGACAGTTACGCTACCATCTTTTTGGATATTATAAAATAAAACATCAAGACTTTCTATTTTGAATTCACTAAAACTAATTGATGGTAGAAATAGAAAAATGAATAATAATACTGCAAAAATGGTTTTTGTAAATAATTGCATACTTTATACTCGCAAAATAGGCATTTAAATGTTTGCGATGATAGCTACTCAAAAGGTGATAGTGATGATAGTTGGAGGAAGAGTTACTGAAATTAATGGAGTACAAGGAACAGGAAAGGAGATGAAAGGTCTTAGTGTTAATATAGGAATAAATAACGTACGTATTAATAGTAAAGGTATAGAATTTGATTACTCTTATGGTGTTCTTTATGAAGGTGATCTTGGCAGCCTAACAATTAAAGGAACACTTTTTGCAGAAGAAAGCAAGGACCTTACTGAACAAATAAAATCAGAATGGACCAAATCAAAGAAATTGCCAGAGGAGTACGCAAAAGGTTTAATGAATATTATAATAAGAAGTGGGACATCTAACGGTATTTTAATCGCACGTGTTCTGGATTTACCCCCTCCTCTGCCTCCTCTTCAAATTGGAAAGATCGGCAAATTGGAGGATAAGTAAGAAGAAAGAGTTTATTATTACTCATCTATCGCAAACTCGCTAGCAACATGAACTAACTCCGTACTTTTTTTCATAAAGGAGCCACAATAGTTTCGTTTTCACCTTATGAACTCCTCTCATGATTTCTTCGAAATCCGCTTTCGAAAAGATACTTTAAAAAAACTAAAAAAGAAAAAAATCTGTTTAAAAATGCGATTGTCCAGTTATTAGAAATACTTTACGCTTCCTTTTAGTAATAGAAATAGTGCAAGCGCTCCAAGTAATTCCATTTTTTCTCCTTTTTTGAATTGACCATAGCTAGTATTTGCAAATTCAATTTTTGGTACTTCTTCAATAAACTCAACAGGAATAGGATCACATGTTACTATTGCCGAATCAAAAGGATTGAATTTTTCTAAATTATCAACAGGTTTCGCGATAAGACCGGCACCACCATGGATTGAATTTTGCATGCGTATTAATCTAGTTATATCATATGTAACTGCTGCATCTGCAATTACTTTGTTAGCTTGTAAATCATTAACAACTTTTCCTATGACTTCAATAATATCAGGTACAGATGTTTTTGACCATGTTCCTTCATTTATCCCAGAAATGAAAAGTGCTCGTTCGTTTTCTTTTTTAAACTTTCTTGATAGTCTTTTTGGATCGGTTTCAACTATTTTAAGAACCATGCGTACCAACCTTCCTCTCCACCCGCTTTCTGTTGGTTTTGGGCCAGTAATCCTTGCTGTCTTTTTTGTTATTGCATCGATAGTAAAAAATTGTTTATAATCAAGTCCAGTACCACAAACATAATCAACAATTTCTCTTCGTTCATTAGAACCAAGGTCAAAAAATGCTGGGTCTTTTATGTAGATGTGATAGCCGCGATTTCCTGAGAAAACAACTGAGATGTGCTGCCTAGAGATACCAAAATCAGTAATCAGAAAGTCCTCAATTAAAGTAATTACATTGTCCTTTATTTTTATAACAGCAGCCTGATCATATTTATTACTAATTTGTGCATCAAGATCAAAGATTATTTCTGCACCTTTCCATTCTTTTCTTTCGATAGGTGTTGCAGCAGGATCATTATAGAATGCAGCAGAATGCGAGATGTAAAGTGGCGCATTATTGACTAGATACATACGGAGGTTATCAGTATTTGCAAATTCAATGTGCCTTCGTTCAATCTTTTTTTCAAATCCCACGCCAAATTCGCGCTGCTCTAGTCTATCAATGGTTAATTGTGCATGTGAATAATAATTTGAAATTTGTTTTTGTACCCATCTTCTCTCTTCTTCGTTCATTTATCCATCTTTTTTCTTATTTTTTCTTTCCTTTATATTGAAGTGGATTTTTTATCCCACATTGTGCTACGCAAAGGCCATAGCTCAAAATAGTTGCACAAGAAGGTACAGAATAATCATGCGCTTGTGCATGCGTAACTTGATATTTAGTTATTTTTTTATTGTAGTCAGGGAACATAGAAAACACTTCACAGAGTTGTTTCTCACCCATTCCCTTTTTTATAAAATAAACCGCCAATAGCCATCTTGCTTGGTGTGGTAAGTTCTTATGCTGTCTTACCTCTTCCATAAGTGTTTCTATACAAGGTGGATGTAGTTGAGAGGTAGTTTGGGCATATGTTATTGGTTGTTTGAATTTTGGAAGTCTTTCAACAAGGCATTTTGCTGCATTTTTTATTTCTTCTTTTGCATCTTTTATTATAGGGATTTTTTCAATGTGCTGCCTAATTGCTTCTTCTACCAAGCGAACCAATTCCTGCCGTGTTATTGATACCAAACCATGAGCCACATTCCTGTTTACTAATCTGTAATCAATCGATTTTGGACAATTTTTTAGATAAATTGGGAGTGGTAAAACAAATTCATTGCCTTTTTTCACTGCCACTACCCCTACCTGTTTGGTAATATTATCAAACTCTTCTTCTTGAGCAGTGGAAAGATAACTTGCAGCACGTTTTGATTCGCTTATTGCATAACGGGTTGTTATATAAGTATTGCGCATATGTGCAAGTATCATTCGCGCAACAGCATAACTTGCAATTTCCTCTAATTTTTCACTTTCATGAATAGCAGCAGTTTTTTTCACTATATTGCTTAAGCTTGTAATTATTCGTTCAACTGCAATATCTGCAAGCCTTTCATTTATACTCACTCCCTTGATTTTTAATATCTCACGTGCAGCATTTGTGAATGGATAGCGAACAGCGAAATCGATTAGCTCCATAGAATCAGTTTATTTTCTTGTTAACAGCATAAAAAGCATATACCCAATATCAAAAGTCATTACTGCGATAAAATAATCTACTCTTCCAAATAAAATAAAGACTGCAGCACCAAATTTTAAAAACACCCTCCATTTTGTCAGCAATTCGTATTGCTTTGGAAGTGTTAACTCATCAAGAGCTGCCAATATAAAAAATAAACCAAACTGAATTAATTCAATAGAAGGAAATCCAAAGAAAAATAATGAAATAACTGCGGTTGCAAAAGCGAGTGAATGAGCCAATGTATCAATCTTTCCTGCAATGACTTGTGCAACTAGCGTACTAAGAAATAATGTAGAAAATGAGGCGTTAGCAATTAGATAACTTATAAGCACGCCATAAATAATCGCAAGTAAGTATTTTATGAAGTGTTTGCTTTTCTTATCATCATCGAACCAATCAACTACCTTTACAAGAAAACCTGCAAGAAAAGCAAGAATATAGATTAGCATGAGTTGATTGCCATACCAAAAAATTATATAACTATAACCATTCTCATAAGCAGTGGAAATGCAATTGTCGCATCACAATCAACTGTTACATTCTGTGCTTTATCTGCAACCTTTCCCCAGGAAATTGCTTCTTGTGTTCTTGCACCTGAAAGCGAACCATCCAAATGAGATGCAGTTGTGACGTAAACTGCATAATCCAAACCACCACGCAGAATATTAACACCAATCGTATAATGTTTTGCGATTCCACCACCAAGTATGATTGCACCGGTTTTATCTGCGTTTAATATAATTTGGGCAAGTTCATTCATATCTTTTGTAACATCTATACCAAAATCTTTATACTTAGGATTCTGCTTGAAGAAATATGTTTGGAGTCCAATGGCAGAATCAATTATTCCAGGACAAAAAATCTTAATTTTATTTTTAGCGCACCAGTAAAGAAACGAACCATTTCTATTTTTATTATTAAGCGAATTGCCAATCTCTTCTGAAAGCTCACTTGGAGAAATGATCTTGTTCTTATCGTATAACCTAGCAAAAATTGGTTGCATCTTGTCCTCTAATAATTTATAGCATTTGTTCTTGATAAGAATGTTTCCAATTCGATTTATTCCATGCTTATGCAACTTACTATCATCTATAAAAAAATCTCCTAGTTTGTAGTTGCAATATGTTCTAATAAGGTCGTGGTCCAATGCACCGCCTGCAGTTACTATTACATCAATAAATTTTCTTCTGCAAAGATCTGCTATTATTCCACGTACCCCAGAGGCTATCAAGTTTGAAGTAAATGAGAGGAATATTGTTGCATTTGCTTTTTTCATTTCTTTAATTATCGCAGTAGCTCTTGCCAGATTAGTGGCCTGAAAGCCAATAAGTTCCATTTCTTCTGCAGTTATTTTTTCTAAACTAGCATTACCAATATTATGAATATTCTTTGTCATATCAATGCACCACTATCTTTACAATATTGAATAATCTGCATTGCACAGTCTTTAGCTTTTTCTTCATTCATATTTTTTACCATTATACTATCTTTATATATTGTAATGGCGCTCTCTCCAAAAGCAACAACAAGCATTGCTGGAGTCTTTGCAATTACATCAATTTTCTGTTCAAGAACTGCTGACGCTTTTCCCAGATCTATTTTTCTATCTTTTAGTTTTATCTCATATGCACTAGCAGTGATACATGGCTTAATAACAAAAATCTCATCCATCTTCTCATCTCTATTTTTTTATCCGTACTAAAAAGAAAGTTCTGAATCATTTTAGACTACTCTCTATCCTCGTATCTATAAATATTTCACGATAAGCCATAATGCTATACAAAAGGAAAAAACTAGTTGAAATGCCTACTAATATAATTAGTATCGTGAAAACTTTTCCAAATTCGGTTTTTTGGACTATGTCTCCATATCCTACAGTTGTAAACGTAGTCGTCATGAAATAAACTGAATCTAACAATACCCAACCTTCTACATTGTAGTATACAAATGTACCGATCACATATAGTATTATTATCAATACTAAAGCAATACCTATATTCTTCTTTGTTTCTACCTTTCTTCTTTCTGTCTCTACATTCTTAACAGGAGAAGATAGAGCAATAAGGTCTTTTTTTGTTATTTCTATCATAACCTTCTTTATCCAGTATTATTAAAAAAAGTTGCTGCTGAATTTAAAGTATTGTCTTTCAGGTTTTGTTATTATGAAAAGTTTAATTATCTTACTTATCTTTGGCATCGTTTTTTCATCGTACACGAATCCTCCATTTATAGATGTTAATGTGTATAATAATGGAAAAATAAACAATCTCCAATCAACTTACCTGCAAAGTGTAGATAAAAAAAATCCAACATACGAAGATCCAATTGCATTTGCTAGTGCAAGGTTGCTACTCGCTTTCCCATCAGTAGATAACAGAATAAGTGCAGACAAGCAATCAAATATAATCTGGGTGTGGGCAGAGAATCACAGCGTTAAAGAAAAGAGATTCGATGGCTCATGTACCGATGAACGTACCTATGTAGATTATACATTATCAGGCTCTATAAGTTTTACGTTTAAAAACAATACAAGAAATATTTCAATAACCAATAAAACTGAATTAACAGTTTCTATTCCATTTACAAAAGATGAACTAGATAAGACAAATGGCAGTGATGAATTAGCAGTAAAATTAGAAGGAAATTTTATTTTTATTTATAATGAAATAGACTATGGATTATGGTGCTCATTATATGGGTGTAATTGCGTTCCATCTTTGCCAAAAAATGTAAGCATAACGTATCATTTCTCAGACCAATTAAGTTACTTGGTTGAAGGAGGCTCTGTTATTTTTTTCTTAAGTGCACCAGTTTTGCATGAACAATGGGCAAAAAATAATCATTTTGACAATATTATACTAAGCAAAAGACTTTTTTATTCTGGGGTGGTCAAATTAAACAATAACAAAATCGCATCTTTTAATCTGTATAATTTTGATATAGATGATGCAGGATTAGGGCTTTTGAAGATCGTTTCTTTCAAAAATTTTTCTCTAAGTAATATCTATGCACAGGAAAACAAAACTGTGATAACACCGATACCATTAGAAAGAGAAAATGAAACATTTGTTTATGTTTATAAATTTGATACAAATTATTCTGGAATTGGTGTAAACAACCTAAGCATCGAATTAATAGATCATTTTGAAAGTCATTTTAATAAAGAAGCCGCGATTGCCAGTAGACTTCTTTCGTTTAATGAAAATATTAGTGAAGATAATACAAAATATGGATTTGATAAAATGCGAGAAAGCGCACCATTTTTTATCTACAGTCTAGACATTCGAATAATTTCTTTTGCAACTGTTGGAATACTGTTGATAGCATTTCTCGCATTAAATAGAATTGTAAGGTAACACTACATCTTTTCGCCAACAGCATAGGTTCTTCGCAGTTCAGTTATCTTTACTTTGAAAGTTTCTCCTTTTGCAGCACCCTCCACAAATATGACAAAACCATCTTTTTTTCCTATTCCATCACCACGAGAACCTTGCGACTCAATAGTAAGATCAATAATATCTCCAACAGAAACAGGCTTTGGTACATCAAAGCGTTTTCTAATTGGTGTTTCATCGTCCATAACACCACCAACTAAATTTTTTCATTTTCAATTGTTGTTTCTCTTTTTTGTATCTCAGTTAATAACCCTCTATTTATTAAAACACCTGGAATTTCTGGTGTACGATACTTTTTAAATAGTAGCGCAGTTTCCTTTTCAGCAATCATAAATAGCTCTCTTCGTTAATATTTATAAAACCTTACTTGTTTGCGGCTTTGCGCCACGTATATTACTCTCAAAAAAA
>JBGFRY010000048.1:0-15932 GCA_041694845.1 Microcaldota archaeon | reverse complement strand
GAATATCTTGCAACATATTTCAGCGCATCTATATCCGTTAATTCCTTGACCATCATTGCAAGTTTCTCAACTACAACCATTCTAATATCTACATACTCAGAATATCTTGCAACATATTGCAGCGCATCAACATTTCCAGAAAGCTTCTCAACTACAGCTATGCTAGTATCTACATAATTAGAATATATGGCAACATATTTCAGCGCATCAACATTTCCAGAAAGCTTCTCAACTGCAGCCATTCTTAGCTTTGAATTAGGACTTTCCAGTTCTTCTGCAAGTTGTTTAGGGTTTAACTCAGAAAGTGGCTCTTTTTTGATTTTGCCTGTCTTAACATTTTTATTATCTATCTTATTATCTCTATTATTAACTATCAATTTATTGCTCATGTTTCCCACCTAATTTGTTACAATATAACAAATTTTTAAAGCTATGTGTTATTATTGTTTCAATACTGTGTTGAATAACTCCTAAAAAGCTTCAGAAATTAATTTAAATTGTCTTTTCTACTTTCATCTTGACGATTAGTATGACATCTGTAGATATGCCGCCAGTTAGAGCTGGAGTAGAAGGCGTGATTAGGAAAAAAGTACTTGTACTTTTCTTCATTATTTTATTATTTTTAAATAGTTATATGATAAACTGAACAATCGCATTTTTAATTTCTCGTCGTAAATACATTATGAACTCCTATGCATCTACGATGGAAATTAATAAACAGATTTTTTTCTTTTTTAGTTTTTTTAAAGGATCTTTTCAAACTCTGAGTTTGCGATAGATGAGTGATAAACTAAAAAAATGCATCTAAACCCTTTTGTTTTCCACCTATTTTTAGCGCGTCTTTATCATATCCAAGCCCTTTCAGGATTTTAAGCACAGCAGGCAGAATTTGATTGTTTATGTAATAATCAGCATCATAATCCTTTGCGAATTCTGCAAGATCTGCTTTTTCAGAAATACTCCTACCATTTTTTGTTATTACATAAGAGATAACACTTCCTTTCTCAAATGCCATGCCTCGTTCTTTACCTTTGGAAGCTGCAGCAAGTTCAGGACTTTTTATTTCGTATCTTGTTGGATCTTTATTTAGCTGCGTTTCAATTGCAAGTTCTTCCATTGCCACGCCGCCACTTCTTATTTGTTGAATTACATCACGTACTATCCTTACTGCCTTGTCTATGTTCCCCTCTTTTAATATTACCTCGAGAATGCTGTACTGCGTCTTTTTTGCAATCTCGCTCCAGTCCCTTCTTACAAGTTCAAATCCCCTTATCTTTATCCGTCCATCCTCACCAATCAATGCATATTTTTTCTTTGCACCTTTTTCCTCTGCTTTTTTACTTACAAATACCCCTCGTGAGTAAAATCCTTCAAGTTCAAGCTCCATTTTTCCAGGAAGTTTTTCATTTATCATCTCTAAAAATTTGAAAACATCGTCTTTATTTTTGTACAGCACAATCAAACTATCTGTGTCGCCATAAACAACTGTAAAACCAGCTTTTTCTGCTTTTTCCATTGTTTCAGTTATATGTTTTCTTCCCCATGCAGTAACGCTCTCAGCACATTCACGAGAGTACCATCTTGAGCGTGCATAACCAAGATAACCATAATGGCTATTTGTCAAAATTTTAAGTGCATTTGATCGTGCAAACAAATATCTCCATTCTTCACTTTCTTTTTTGCATTTTTTCAATTGATCTTTTATTTTTTCTCTTTGTTCTATGAGATTTTCTACAACGTGTGGGATCAAACATTTCTCTTTTTTCGAGAATCTCGCACCTGTTGGCGATAGATGCACATCACTCTCTTCTTTTGTAAGTGTAAAAGGATCGATATTGTAAGATACTATTATTGAAGGGTACATCCCACGAAAATCTAACACCGCGATATTATCATAGATGCCAGGTTCAGGCAATTTCACAAATGCTCCTTGTATTGGCGCCATTATTCGTTCCTTGATGATTGAATCACTTGGTTTTGATGGTATTGCAAAATTACCTCTGACCGCTTCTGCCATGAGAAGACTTTCTACTAATTGGCCACTCGTTGACAGACTAGTATCAAATAAAGAAGCTCTTGAAACTTTACTTAGTTCAATAAGCAATGGTAAGTAATATTCGCCAAGCTCTTTTGTTAATTGTGCATCTCTTAATGAGTATTCCACTAATCTTTCAATATCACCAGCATCCCATAGCTTCCATATATCGCTTTTTTGTATTACAAACTTTCCTTTTTTAAAAATAGCTTCGCTTACCTTTCCTAGCGTATAATCCTGTGCCTTTATAAGACCAACAAAACCAAAAAATCTCGAAATAGGGTAAAGATCAATATGTACTCTCCCATCAATCTTTACACCTTGAATCAGACCTTTTTTTATTCTGTTAAGACCATTAATTTTTTTCGAGCGACTAATCCTAAATCGTGCTTTCAGCAATTGCGCTCTTGTTTGCATATATGGAAGATCAAATGCTCCAGAGTTATATCCTAAGATTATATCAGGATTTTCCTCCTGCAGGATCTCAGAGAACTTCTCTAACATCTCGTTTTCGTCATTTACAATTCGTACAAAATTTTTTTGACAGTTTTTATATGTTAATACTTCACAATTTTTCTTTCCATACCAGCTTATCATTACTATTGGATCTTTTTTATCTCGTGGAGCCCCTGCTGGATTATACGTTTCTATATCAAAAGCAAACATACTTAAGTCAGGTATCTTGCTACTTTCGCTCACAGATATTATCCTTTTTATCATTTTTCCTTCTAATTCATATTCTAGAACAGAAAATGGAGCAATTGAGAAATCCATTGCAAAACGTTTTCCAAAAGGTATTTTATACTCGTAGCAAGAATAACCAGTTATAAGCTCTTTAATAACAGGAACATCAGTTGGTTTTTCGCAATATACTTTCAAAAGTTTTTTTTCTTTGCCTGATACGCTTTTTGTGACAACTTCTACTTTAAGCGGCGTTACAGTTTCGCCTTTTTTATTTCGTCCACTAATACATTCAATCTCAGCTTTTTTCTCAATAGGAGCAGCAGTATAAAAATAAGGATTATATTGGTAGTAACGCCTTGTAATCTTTTTTCCTTTTAGAAGGAGCCTTACGTAGGTTTTACCATCTTTAATTACATAATCCGCATCTAAAAAATATGATTTTTTGATCATCGATTACTATTCAAACTGGAAGTTTTAAAATATACTAACCAAACAAAAAAATAAAAAATTATTAAGGGCGTGCTGCCTTTAACGCAAGTTCTTTGTCAATAAGTTCTTCGAGAACTTCTTTGTGAATGAATCTGCGACCGCTAACTTTTACGTGTGGAATTCTTCCACGATCAAGTCTGCGCTCAAACGCGTTCCTTTTTATACGCATACCTGCTTTGTATATTCCTCTCATTGCTTCACTAACAGAGTAGTAATTTCTATTAATGTGCGTCAATGCATCAACAGCTTCTCTTGGAACAAGTCGTTTAGTACCTAATTTGACAGATGGAATAGAGCCTTTTTCTACCCGACCAATAAATGCCCTAAGATTTATTGCATTATTAAATTTTTTATATTCGTTAAAGGCCTCTCGAACTGTTGCAAAAGAGTTTTTTGTAGCTAAAATATCATCAAGAACAATACGCGGTATAAACCGTTTTCTACCAACCTTTACAAAATTGATAGTTCCTCTTTCTATTCTCCCACCAAACGCACGGAATGAGATATAAATTCCCTTATCTTTAAGATAATCATACGCAGATCTTATTGAATAAAGGTTATGCTTTCCTTCTATTTCCTCCACAGTAGCTTTCTCTTTGTAAAGTTGCTGGGCAGTCTTAAAAACATCTGCCATCGAAGAAGCAAGTCCTTTTTCTACACCATCCCGTCTCTTTCTTATATCATTGACACTGATTGACATGTAACTATCAACAACACTATCTTTAATACTCTTTTCAATAACTATCTTTTTTCCACGTGGCATCTTTCATCACCAACCAACTTGTAATATTTAATACTTTTTTTGTATTTTATGATTATGTGTGGCACTAATATATTAAACAAAACCATTTAAAAACCTGTGCCTCATCATCTTTAGTTCTCCTCACCTCCTTTTGCCTTGAAATACATAAAAATTACTATAAGAACGATCAAAATACCAATAACTGCAAGCCAAGGGAAACTACCTCTATCTATTAGTTGCTCAGGTTTTTTATCCTCGTTATTACTGATATCTTGAACCTCCTGCCCAGGTAACATGATAATTCCTTTTTTCTCATTGCTATTGCCTTCTTTGTCAGTTACAGTTAAGATAAAGTCAATTCTACTACCTGGACTCTGCTTTGGTATTTCGATGATAAATATATCTTTTTTTTGTTGGAACACTGTTGCTTTATCCCATATACCACTTTTGTTTATCTCATATTGCCACACTACTCCAGTTGTGCTAATGCCACTTGCATATAGCCCAGGATCTTTAGTAGAAACTTCAATTTGAATAGTCTTTGTCTTTGTTAGTGGTTCTCCTATACTTGTTATCACTGGTGGAGTTAAATCAAAGAATACAAAATATTCGCTTTTTAGAGAGAGATCAATAGCAACTGATTTTTCCATGTTTTTATAATATACGATTACAACTGGACTTGCGGTTATTAATTCATTTAGCTTTAGAGTACCGTCAACAACATTATAACTTTCATTTGTAACAGTTGCAATTGCGCTGAGTTTATTTCCATTATCATCTTGGACTATTAGTGTAAAAGGATAAATTCCTAACTCCAGAGTCTTTACAGCATCGTTTAGGACTTCTACTTTTTTTTCTGTACCTCCGCTTTTATACTTTATATAAGCAGTTAGATTACCTACTTTAAGTTTGAAAAGTGCAAAACCTTTGGAGTCGGTTGTCTCATTTAATCCATCTATGAAGATCTGAACACCTTCTAGTTTTTTTGCATTCTGGTCAGTTAGTTGTAAGAACACGTTATAGATATTAAGTTTTACAAGCACTGTCTTCTCATGAGCCTCAGCAATTATTTTCTTCGTCGTACTTGCAGTTCCATAACTTGCATTTATAATTATATTGCAATCGACTTTGCTCTGTTGTATCTCTTGATTTGTTACAATATATGAGGTTTTTCCCTCAGAATTTGTATAAAATGGTGGAGTTGTGAAATATCCTTTGCTAGTAGTGTAATCTACCTGAAATTTATAAGTAACAGCAGCCCCTTCTACAGGTCGATATTTAGCATCAACTACTAGTACAGCAACGTTATCACTAAAGCCTGCCTTGCATGCATCCACAGAAAATAGTGAGTTAATAAGTAAAAGCGCGAAAACCGCAATTAACAATTTCTTCATACTATAAAGAAAAAAGAAAAAATATAAAAACATATCATTTGAATGCCAATGTGAAAAAATATAACAATTTGTATTTTGGTTATTAAAAAACATCATCACATATTATGTTTCTTGTGATCATCGATAAACTTTACAATTCCTTTTGTTGTGAGCTCGTGATTCCACAGTTCTTCATAAACCTTTGGTGGTATTGTTGCAATATGTACTCCTAATTTTGCTGCTTCTTCCACATGCTTTAGTGAACGAATAGATGCAATAATAACTTCTGTCTTGAATTTATAGTTGCAATACGCTTGCATGATGTCATGAACAAGCGCCATTCCGTTCTGCCCTATGTCATCCAGCCTACCAACAAAAGGCGAAACATAGCTTGCTCCTGCCTTTGCTGCTAAAAGCGCTTGCGAAACAGAAAAAACAAGTGTAACATTAGTATGAATCTTCTTTTTTTCTAGAAAATGAACAGCAGCAAGACCATCATTTGTTATCGGAACTTTTACTACAACATTCTTTGCCCATTTCGAAAACACAAGCGCTTCTTTAATTATTTCATCAAGTGTTTGTCCAGCACCTTCAACAGAAATAGGTCCACGTACAATTTTTGCAATTTCTTGTATTACTTCTTTATGATTTTTTCCAGGTGCGTCACGCAGGATTATTGTTGGATTCGTCGTAATCCCATCACACTGATGAACCTCAACTGCTTTTTTTATTGCTTCTACATCTGCAGTGTCAAGGAAAAATTTCATAGAATCACCCTAATCATTTTTTGTTTTTATTACTTCTTTCACAATATCGACAATTCCAATACTGTCTAGTTTGTATCTCCTCAAAAGCTCTTGCGCTGTTCCTGATTCACAGAATTTATCTTTAATACCATGAATTTTTAATTTTGCGTTACACCGATTTTCTACAAGTACCTCTGCTATCGCACTTCCCATCCCACCGTGAATTTGATGCTCTTCAACTGAAACAATTAACCCTGTCTTTTTTGCGAATGCGATTATTCTATCCTTATCAATTGGTTTTATTGTATGGCAATCAATCACTGCTGTATCAACTCCATCATTACTCAAATTTGCTGCTGCAGTAAGTGCTTCGTAAACAAGAGGGCCACATGCAAATATTGCAACGTCTTTTCCATCTCGATAAACATTTGCTTTTCCGATTTTAAAAGGTGTTTCATTGGTAGTGAAAGCAGGTAGTTTTTCCCTAGAGGTGCGAATATATGCAGGCTTGTCAAGCTCAATCGCAGCATGAACCGCCTTTCTTGTCTGTTCAGCATCTGATGGGACAAGTACTGTTATATTTGGCAACACTCGTACAATTGCAATATCCTCCAATGCTTGATGAGTTGCACCATCTGGTCCAACTGTTAACCCACTATGAGAAGCATGCATAATTACCGGTACATTGTTGTAGCAAATAGAAACTCTGATCTGATCCCAATTTCTTCCAGGTGAAAATACTCCAAATGCAGATATAAAAACCGTTTTCCCACATGCAGCAATCCCTGCGGCTACACCAGCCATGTTCTGCTCTGCAACACCAACCTGGATAAATCTCTGTGGAAATCTTTCTGCAAACCAATGCGTTCTTGTTGATTCTGAAACATCAGCTGTTAAAACCCAAACATTTTGATTCTTTTCCCCAACTTCAAGAAGTCCTTTTCCAAAACCATCTCTACTAGCTATCTGGGCAAGTGAACCTGACTTAGTTGGTGCAATATTTATTTCTTTACTCTCCTCCATAATCAGCCCTCATACTCTATTCTACTCTTCTTCTATTTCTTTTCGTTCAGATTGAAGCACTGCAATTGCTTCGTTAGCCTGCTCTTTTGTTGGTGGTTTTCCATGCCATTCTGTCACAAACTCCATGAACGGAATACCTTTTCCAGGAACGGTATGCGCAATTATCACAGTTGGTTTTTCATATATTGCCTTTGATTCTTCACATGCTTCAATTATTTTCTTTATATTATGACCGTCAATTTCAATAACGTGCCAGCCAAAAGTACGATACTTATCTGCAAGCGGCTCAAGCGGCATTACTTCTTCAGTAAAACCATCAATTTGGATGTTATTTCTGTCGATAATTCCAGTAAGATTTCCAAGCTTGTATTTTGATGCTAGCATTACTGCCTCCCATAGTTGACCTTCATTGTGCTCACCATCTGACATAACACAATAAACACGCCAGCGTTTTTTTTCTGCACGTGCTACTAATGCCATGCCTACTGCTTGAGAAAGTCCTTGGCCAAGAGGCCCAGAAGAATTCTCGATACCAGGAAGAGATTCCCTATGCGGATGACCCTGCAATCTTGAATCTAATTTTCTCAAAGTGAGTAGCTCATCTTTTGGAAAGTACCCTGCATTTGCCATTGCTGCATACAAAACCGGGCAGATATGCCCATTAGAAATAATAAGACGATCTCGTTCTTGCCAGTTAGGCGTTGTTGGATCGTGATATAAAACATTGAAATAAAGAGATGTTAAGATATCAGCAAGTCCTAATGAACCTGCTGAGTGTCCAGACTTTGCTTCAACAAGCATACCGATTACGTCCTGTCGTATCGTATTTGCGATCAACTTGAGTTTTTTAATATCTGTTATTTTCTGAAACTTAGGCATGTAGCAACCCTCATGCTTTTGTACTACTTATATCTCTCTTCTTCTACTACCTGTTTTAATTCGCGAATTGCTTCTCCAACAGATTCTGCTGAAAATATTGCATTAGCAACAGCAAATTTTGTTGCACCTGCATGAAATGCACGCGCTATTGTGTTCTTATTTATCCCACCATCAACTTCTATCTCGATTTTTGGAAATCGATTTTTTATTGCTTTAATTATTTCTTCTGCCTCTGGTATGTAATTCTGTGCTGAAAATCCTGGTTTGACCATCATAACAAGTATTCTTTCGATGTTTCCAAATTCCTCAACTAATTGGAATAACTTTTCTTCTGGGTGAGTAGTAGGATTTATTGCAAGACCAATTCTACCACCTGATTTTTGCATCGCGTCTATCGTCCAATCTACTGATCTTATTGCTTCAACATGAATAAGGTGCAAATATTTTTCACGAATATCCCTGATTAGTGAGTCAGGATTTCTAACCATCCAATGTAGCTCATAATTCAACTCTTGTGGAAGACCCTTTAATTCATTTATGCCAATAGTTGTATTCGGAACGAATTTTCCATCCATTATATCCAATTGAATAGTTTTTGCATATGGTTTTACCTTTGAAATCTTAGCCAATAACTCTTCCCTTGTTTTAACTAATATCGCTGGTATTATCTCTATCAATTTTTTTGTCATACAAACACCGTAAAAATAAGATAATCTGTATTACAGAGCTTAGAAATTTAAACCTTTGGAGAAGAAAAATAGCATATAATTTTTCAGTAGATTTTTAAGCGCTTGTTTATGAAATGGAATTATGGAACTTCACGAACGAATACTCGAACTTGCTCTCACGCGGTCTTTTTTCTATCCAAGTAATGAGATCTATTGCCCTACTGCTGGTTTCTATGATTATGGTCCAGTTGGCAAACTATTAAAAAATAAAATAGAAAACCTTTGGCGTCTAATGTTTGTAAGAGAACATGCATTTCATGAAGTTGAAACACCAATCATAACTCAAGAGATCGTGCTAAAGGCATCAGGCCATGTAGATTCTTTTGCAGACCCAGTACTAGAATGCAAAAATTGCAAAACAAGAGTTAGAGCAGATGTTTTTGTGGAGAGAGAAGTAATTGGGTTTAAATGGAATGGAAAACTTTCCTCACTAGATGATGCAATAAATGAGAAAGGGCTTTGTTGTCATTCGTGCAAAGGTCAATTCTCTCCAACGGCAATGTTTAACCTTATGTTTAGTACTGGCATAGGTGCAGAAAAGGCGCCAGCATATGGGCGACCAGAAACTGCTCAAGGGATATTCACATCGTTCCTACGCATTTTCAGAAATCATGGTGCAAAATTGCCAATAGGTATAACCCAGATAGGGCATTCGCTGCGTAATGAAATATCACCAAGAAAAGGGCTAGTACGGATGCGTGAATTCACGCAAATGGAACTTGAATATTTTTTTAATCCATCACAAACAGATATGCCTGGTTTTTCAGCTATTGCAGATGAACGAATGCGATTCAAAATAAATGAAAACATTAGATGGAAATCTACAACGCAGTTGCTAGAAGAAGGATATATCCAAAATAAGATAATGGCATATTTTTTAGCACTCGAGTGGAGATTCTATAAAGTATGTGGATTGGATGAAAACAGAATGTATTTTAGGATTCTCAGCAAAGAAGAGACCCCGCATTATTCAAAAAATAACGTAGATCTTGAAGTAGAAACATCATATGGTGTCATTGAGATAAATGGAAACGCAGATCGCTGCAATTTTGATCTTTCACAACATACAAAATTCTCTGGCCAAGAACATGCAGTTTTTATAGAGGAAGAAAAAAGAAAAATCATACCGCATGTTTTTGAGGCATCATTAGGTGTTGATAGACTACTCTTCTGCATCCTTGAACATACATTTAGAGAAAAAAGTAAAGAAAAAGAGTGGGAGTGGTTTGATTTACCACCAACTATTGCACCATATACATGTGCTGTTTTTCCTTTAATGAAAAAAGATGGACTTGCAGAAAAAGCAAAAGAGGTCTATGAAATTCTTAAACAAGAATTTGATATTTTTTATAGTGAAAGCGGTAGCATTGGAAGAAGATATGCAAAGGCTGACGAAATAGGTATTCCATATGCATTTACGATAGATTATAATACACTAAAAGATGACACAATAACCATAAGATATAGAAATGATGGAAAGCAGGAGCGCATTGCAATAAAAAATTTATTAGAGATATTAAAGGATAGTCTTTTAATAGGAAAAAAGACTTTATGAAGGTGTTTTTGATGAGAGCAAACAAGATTTTCATTTTAGTTGCATTTTTCATAGTATTGTTTGGTTGTATAGGACCTTTTGAACCTAAACCAACTGGTGAAGAACAAATACCACAGCAAGAAAAAAATAAAACTCCTATGCTCACAATTACTAGTGATAAGAATTATACTATTTCATATAATAAAATAGATAACTTAACTATAGGATACAACATGAACATCGTTGCAGAAACAGCAAACTATACTTATACACCATACGAAAATGTATTTGTTTATTTTGCATACGTTGGCGAAGACGGGGGGCAAGCAGATGCAATCTTAATAAAAAAAGGCGATGCAGAGATTCTTATTGATGCAGGTCCTTCTTCTCAAGGTAAAAAACTAGTACAATTCTTAAATGAACGCGGTGTTGATGATCTTGAACTTATAATCCTCACACATGCTGATCCAGAACATTATGGCGGAATGAGCGCAGTGCTTGATAATTTCAAAGTTGGCGAGTGTTGGTGGAGTGGTAGAACCTATGAAGACTCTAATTTCAAACAACTTCTTAATAAAATAAAAGAAAAGAATATCCAACTGAAAGCTGTATTAAGGGGGGATGTGAAAAACATAAACGACATGACTCTGCGCATTTTAAATCCTGTTGAAAAAAGTTTTGCAAACATTGATGAAGATGCAATTGTCATAAAGCTAAGTGATAGAAATCTATCAATTTTATTCACCTCAGATGTTCTTGGGGGTGGCATTGATGATGTGGTGAAAAAAGAGAATATAACAACAAAAATTTTACAAATTCCTAGAAGTGGCGCTGATAACATTGGAGTATGGATAATAAACCTGCTAACCGAAAGCAAACCAGAATCAGCGATAATAAGCGGTGCGTACAAACAAGATGACAATAAACAAGATATCAGAAAACCGCTTTTCAACCTACTTAAGCAGAAAAATATAAATTATTTCACAAACTATGAAAAAGGAAGCGTTCGTATAATGAGTGACGGCGTTACTTATAATATCTCTTATATAAAATAATAAAATATATAGACCACAACCACAAAAAACGAAGAATTAAAAATGTTTCTTGCGAGAAATAGATTACTAAAATTCAAAGTGCTAGTGGTAGGATTATATGAACGCACAAACATATGAATATGAAAAGCTTGAAGAAGAAAAAGAGGATGCAGCTACAAGAATATCTAGTCTGGAAAGTGAAAAAAAGGACGATGTAACTCTGCCTGAATTTGTAAAAGAGATACCAACAAAACAGCGTAGAAAAGAGAGCGGCGAGCTTGTTACTATAGAATATAGATGGAATGATATTGATATTATTGGCGATAATTTAAAGATAAAGTTTATTAAATACAAAAAAGGTGAGAACTTTGAAGGAGTATACCGCATAAATAAAAAAGACGGTGCTGATAGCATTCTGTTGAAGCACAATCACCTAGTTTATATCTTAAGAAAAACTACAAAAAGAGTTGCAGTTGGACTTCTTAATATATACAAGCAACTAAAGGATCTAGTTGAAAATGTTGTTGGTTGGTTAAAGACAACTTTTGGAAATGTCTATCTGATTGCAAAGGTCGATAAAGGGAGCTGGTCTTTTAATGAAGCAGTATGTGATGGGCCTGAAATAAATATATTAACTATGGAAAAACTTGACGAGAAAAAGAAAAGCAGAATCTGCGAATCGATAACATCA
This sequence comes from Microcaldota archaeon, assembly GCA_041694845.1. Taxonomy (GTDB): domain Archaea; phylum Micrarchaeota; class Micrarchaeia; order Anstonellales; family Bilamarchaeaceae; genus JBGFRY01. Next base: position 3,974 of record JBGFRY010000048.1, on the reverse strand, counting down.
AAAATGCTTGAGCTACATAGAAAGGGATTACTGCTTAAAGGGTTTTCATTGAATAATGTCTGGTTGTCAAACAGCACCATTCTTTTTGCAGATTTAAGAAACTTAAAGCTAGCAAAAAAGAAATCAGTGTTTGTAGAAGAATTCAGAAAAACACTTAATTACTTATTCACTATTGGCATGCTTGATCGCAGTGATGTTTATGCAACAATCGCCTATTACGTTGCTGCGATGGAAGAAAACTGTAGTGACTGGTACAATGAGAAAAAAGGGACACATGCAGATCACTTTAATATAACATTAGAGATAGAAAAAACAATATACAACTAAATTGTTTTTTCTCGTTGCAGTTTACTCTTACCAATCTAAGACATATGCAAATATCAGTGGCGCGACAATTGTTGCATCAGACTCTATTATAAATTTAGGTGTATCCACATCTAATTTTCCCCACGTGATTTTTTCATTCGGGACTGCTCCAGAGTAAGAACCATAACTAGTAGTAGAATCGCTGATTTGACAGAAATAACCCCAAAAAGGTACATTTTCATTTAGGTCCTTGAGTATTAGTGGCACTACACATATTGGAAAATCGCCTGCAATACCGCCTCCGATTTGGAAAAATCCTATACTTGATTTTGTAGATTCTTTTTTGTACCAATCAATCAATTCTTTCATGTAGAATAAACCACTTTTCATAGTATTCATATTTTTTATGCTACCATCAACATATCTTGCTGCAAAGACGTTTCCAAGTGTTGAATCTTCCCAGCCAGGTACGAACAATGGTAAATTCTTCTCAGCTGCTGCAAACACCCAACTATCTTTTGGATCAATTTGGTAATGTTTCTTTAGAACTTCTGATCTTATTATTTCATAAAAGAATTCATGAGGTAACATTGGCTTGCCATCAGCATCATACTTTTTCCAGAGTTTAATAAATACCATCTCAATCTTTTTCATTGCCTCTTCCTCTGGAATACACGTATCAGTCACCCTATTCATGTGCGCATCAAAAAGTTTTTTTTCATCCTGTGGCGTAAGATAACGGTAGTAAGGTATCCTTTTGTAATGCTTATGTGAAACAAGATTGAATATGTCTTCCTCCAGATTTGCGCCAGTGCAGGAGATCGCATTGATTTTGTCCTGCCTTATCATTTCTGCCAATGAAATACCAAGTTCTGCAGTGCTCATTGCACCAGCCATTGTGAGAAGCATTTTCCCGCCAGAATCCACATGTTTTTTATATGCTGCAGCAGCATCAACTAAAGCAGCCGCATTAAAATGTTTGAAATGTTTTTTTATAAAATCTGTGATCTTACCTTTGGGCATTACACCACCAAAGAAATTATTTATTTAAACATTTATATATCTTTCATAATTTTTTATTCTTCAATTTTTTCAGAGAACTTCTACAGTAGTTTGCCCATTCATTTCTTTATTTCTACTTAATTTATAACTTGATGCAAATTCTGATCCTGCAAGTGCTTCATCGTGTGTGATGACAAATGTTTGCTGGACTACTTCTGGAACTTTATATTGTAATGTGTTTGATAGCAGTTCTATCGCATCTTTATCCAAATTATGTGTTGGCTCATCAAGAATAAGCCAGCTTAGGTTCGGTGTTAGTACCATTGCTAATGCAACACGTAGTGTAAGTGCGGCGCATGCCCTTTCACCTCCACTTGCGATTGATTCAAGTGTTTTCCACTGCTGCTGATAAATCTGCAATTCATAATCTTTTTCAGTTACTTCTAAACGAATAGTTTCATAATTTTTATGAGGGTAAAATATTTCCCATACCTCGTTCATTGCAGTATTTATGCTATCCACCATTTCGCTACGGAGAGCAAATTGTGCTTCTTGCAATGCATTTTTATAGATGATTAATTCATCTTCTGTTTTTAATGCAATTTTAATTTCATTATCTAGCCAATGTAAGCGTAAGAGGTCTCTATCTAAGACAGTTTGTATTTCTAATATTGAATGGGTCTGCTCTTCATTTGCTCTTTTTTCTGAAAGATCCCTCTCATATTGTACTCTTAATGCCTCAAATTCAAATCTTTCTTTCTCAAGTATTTTGTCATCAAAAGAAAGTTCATCAAGTGACTTAGAGAGCAATAAGAGTTTGTCCATTGTCACTTTTTGCTCATCTTTTTTCTTTGAAAATTGTTCGTATTCCTGAAGCTTAAGTGAAAGATGTTCATTTTGTTTGTTTAGATGATCTAAATTAGATTGGACTTCTTCCCTATAGCATTGCATTTTTGTAATCTCTTCAAAAATTGTATTTAACTCTTTATCAAGAGTAGTAGGATCTAGATATTCCTTTTTTAAAGAAAGCAAACGAACATTTGAGAGTTCTATTTCTCTAACTGTATTCCTAAGATTATTTATTTTTGTTTCTTCTTCAACACTTTTTTTCTTTAACTCTTCAACATCTTTTTTCATGTTTAAAATATTTTGTTCTTTATCTTTTCGTAATATGTCGACTTGCTCTTTTGATAATTTTGTGCTGCAGAGAGGACATTCAGAAATTTCAGTCATGATAGCCTTTATTAATTCTTGTTCATCCAAAATATTTTTTTCAAGCATTTTTCTTTCTGATAGTAAAGCCAAAACTCCTTTTTCAAGTTCTACAAGTTCTTTTTTCATCTGTTCGAGTTCTTTGCCTTTTAATAAATCGCTCACATGTTTCTCGTTTTTTTCAATCTCTTCTTTCTTGGAAAGCAATATCTTCTTTTTTGTTTCAAGACTACCTCGTTGAGAAGAAAGAGTTGATAGTAATGAATTCACTTTATTTTGGCTCTCCAATAATTCTTTCATTTTTAATAAAATTAATTCTCGCTCTTTTTTTAGCCCATCTTCCTTTTCTCTGTCAATTTCCTTTCCTTCTAATTCTTTTTCAAGCTTCTCTGTAATTGTCTGTAATTTTATTTTTTCTTGCAATAATTTTTCATAATATTCTTTTTTCTTTAACAGCTCCTTAAACGTTTTTTCTTTTGCTTCTAGCTGCTTTGTTGTTTTTTCAATTTTATTATTAAGCTCTTCTAAGCTAGTCTTAATAGCTACGATTTTATTTTCCAATTCTGTTTTCTTGCATAAAAGTTCCGCTAAATAATCTCTGTTAAACTGTTGCTCCATATTCTTTCGATTTTCTTTTACTCTGTTTATGACAGATGTCAAATTTGCACGTGCTTCTTCGAATTTATCAAGACCGAGTAATCTATCTACTTCCTCCTTTCTCCTTTTTGGATCGATAGAGAGAAAATAATCTATATTATTTTGTTCAGAGTATATCGCCCTTGTAAATAAATCATAATTAACTCCAAGAAGATTTTCTATATACTTAGTGACTGCCTCTGATCCATCATCGATTAATTTTCCATTTTCATATATCTGCGCCTCGCTATTTGCACTCTCTTTTTTTCTATTGATTTTTCTTATAATCTTATACTCTATCCCATTCCATGATAATTTCAATTCAATTTGTGCTAATGTTTCATTAGTTCTCAGAACATCTGCTAGTTTTAATCTGCGTCTATCCAGTGCTGGGAACGTACCAAATAATGCAAATGACATTGCATCCAATATGCTTGATTTGCCAGAGCCCATCATCCCAATTAGTAAATTCGTTCCTTTTTTGAACTGCAATAACGAATCTCTATGAGAGCGCCAATTCATTAATAGTATAGAAGAAATCATTATAATTACCAACGATATAATTATATATAGAAAAAGTCTATATTATTAACGCAATGATGACACAGGTGATCACAGAGGAAGTCTCGAGTCTTGAAGTCTCGCATCCTAACTCTTAAGTTAGTGTACAGTAGCTGAGATACGAAACCCGAAACTTTTGGTGATGATTGACGTGCGGTCTGAGTTCTATATCTTTTTTCTTTTAGAAAAAGAAAAAAGCTGATGGTTTCACCAAAAAAGAGAAAAAAGATTGAATAACTGAACAATCGCATTTTTAA